>JAFSRZ010000022.1 GCA_017445875.1 Oscillospiraceae bacterium
AACTTGAAACCGCCCCACCCGGCGCGATGCGCCACCCTCCCCGCATGCGGGGAGGGCTTCGCGGGACTTCCGACAGGGAAAACGTAACAATTCCACAGGAAATGTCGGGCTTTCCGCCTCCCCCGCACGGCGGGGGAGGTGTCGCGTCGCGACGGCGGGGGCAAAACAAACCTTGCCAACGATTCTTTTCAGCATATTTCACCGCACAGGTCGAAAACTTTATACATACTTGCTGTTTCACCGCACAGGCCGGAATCTTTGCGCGGCACTGGAAAAGCCGGACATAATATGATATCATGGGGTACGGGTGATTTTATGGAAACCAAAGAAACATTGCTCTTGAAATTGGGGGAAGTCGTGCTGAAAGGCCTCAACCGCCGGGCGTTCGAGGACAGACTGTTATCGAATGTAAGCCGGCGTCTGCGGCGCTACGGCAGTTTCCAAATTTATATGCGGCAGAGTACGATTTACGTCGAGCCGCTGGGCGTCGACTGCGATATGGACGCCGCTTTCGACGCGGCGCGGCAGGTATTCGGCGTCGTACGCGTCGCCCGCGCTATGCCGTGCGAACGTGACCCGGAAGCAATCCGGGAGGCCGCCGCGCACTATTTAGCCGCCGACTTTGCCAAGGCGCGTACGTTCAAAGTCGAGACCAAACGCGCCGATAAACAGTATCCCATGAACTCCATACAGGTCAGTCAGGCCGTCGGCGGACTGCTCGCCGAGACATTCCCGGATGTCCGCGCCGAAATGCGCAACCCGGATTTGACCGTCTACGTCGAAATCCGCGAAAAGGCCGCCTATGTCCACACGCCGTCCGTCACCGGCGCGGGCGGACTGCCCGTGGGCATGGGCGGACGCGCTTTGAGCCTGATTTCCGGCGGACTGGATTCCCCGGTAGCCTCGTGGATGATTGCGCGGCGCGGCGTCGAACTGGAGTTGATTCACTTTGTGTCGCCGCCGTACACCTCCCCGCAGGCACAGGATAAAGTGTTACAGCTTGCCAGACTGCTGACCGCCTCTTGTGGACGCATGAAAATTCACATCGTACCATTCACGCGCATTCAGGAGGAAATACGCAAACACTGTCCGGAAGCGTACTTCACGCTGATTATGCGGCGGTTCATGATGCGGCTTGCACAGTCCGTGGCGAAACAGTCCGGCGTGACGGCACTTGTCACGGGGGAATCTCTCGGACAAGTAGCAAGTCAAACTATGAAAGCCTTAGCCGTGACGGAAAGCGTTGTGTCCGTGCCGGTACTCCGTCCGCTGATTGGTATGGACAAAGTCGACATTATCCACATGGCGCAGAGAATCGGAACTTATGAAACGTCCATATTGCCGTACGAGGACTGCTGTACCGTGTTCACGCCGCGACACCCCGCGACGCGTCCGGCGCTGTCGGAAGTCGAGGCGGCGGAAGCCGCGCTGGACGTGGAGACACTGTGCGCGGAGGCGCTGTCGGGTACGGAATGGCAGTGGGTGAAGCCGTAACGGCGGAAGGGAGACACTATGACGCGTATCGCGGAAATTATCGCGGTTGGTACGGAACTCCTGTTAGGGAACATCGTCAACACCAACGCGCAGGAACTTTCACAGGCTCTTTCGTCGCTGGGAATCAATGTCTACTGGCACACGGTCGTCGGCGACAACGCCGGACGCCTCTGGGAAGCCGTCGAACGCGCCCGACACCGCGCCGACATCATTATTACGACGGGCGGCTTAGGCCCCACGTACGACGATATTACCAAGCAGACCATTTGTCGGGCATTCGGACGGGAACTTGTCCCGCACCCGGACATTGTGGAGCAAATCCGCGCCCGCTACGAGCGCAACTTGCACAGTCCCATGCCCGAAAACAACGTCCGTCAGGCGGATTTGCCCAAGGACTGTACCATTTTTGACAATCCTGTCGGCACCGCGCCCGGCTGCGCGTTCGAGGACAACGGCGTACACGTTTTAATGTTGCCGGGGCCGCCGTTTGAAATGCGTACCATGCTGGAAGGCCACGCTATTCCCTATCTGCGGCGGCTGTCCAAGGACGTGATTGTGTCCCGCGACATTATGACTTTCGGCATGGGCGAAAGCCAAATAGAGGCACTTTTACGCGACAAAATGGAACACATGTCAAACCCGACACTCGCCACGTACGCGAAACCAAGTGAAGTACGCCTCCGCGCCACGGCGAAGGCCGCAAGCGTGGAGGCGGCGGAAGCGATGTTGTCGCCGGTGGTATCGGACGTGACCGCGCTGTTAGGTGATATCGTGTACGGCGTGGACGTGCGGGGACTGGAATATGTGTGCGTGTCGGGACTGCGCGAACGCGGCTTGACGCTGGCGACCGCCGAAAGCTGTACGGGCGGACGCCTCGCGGCGCGTCTGACAGCGATTCCGGGCGTGTCGGCGGTGTACCGGGGCGGCGTGGTCAGCTACTGGACACAAGTCAAGGCCGACGTGTTAGGCGTCCCCGCTGACATTCTCGACACTTACGGCGCGGTGTCCGAAGCGACGGCGCGGGCTATGGCGGAATGTGTCTGCCGCGTGACGGGCGCACCGGTGGGTGTGTCCGTGACGGGCGTCGCGGGGCCAGACCGCGACGAGCGCGGCGTGGACGTGGGTATTATCTACATCGGCCTCGCTACGCCCGACGGCACCTTCTGCCGTGCTCTCGACTTGGGCAACCGCCGCCGCGACATCCTGCAAAATTTAGCGGGCAACCATGCCTTTGACCTCCTGCGCCGCTGGCTGTCCGGCCTGCCGCTGGAACTGTAACATATCCCCTCTGTCGCCTGACGGCGGCGGAGGGGCGAATTTCCGCGCCGGGGCGGTTGTAATCGGGGGCGGGATGTGGTACAATGGCGCGAGTAATTACACGGCGTGAGGCCGTTTCAAGGAGAAGGAGAGTTTACCATGTCTGAGAGCAGGGACTATATGACGCTTCCCGAAGAAAAGGGAACCGTCAACATTTCGGAAGAAGTGCTGGCGGCGGTAGTCGTGGGCGCGGTGCGGGAAGTCGAGGGCGTGTCGGGGATGATGACCGCCATGGGCAACAGCGTGACCAATCTGGTATCGAACACCAAGAACGCCAAGAAGAGCGCCAAGGGCGTGAAAATCGACATGACCGGGGACGCGCTGTCGGTGGAAATTTATTTAATGGTCGAGTACGGACACCCGATACCGGAAGTGGCGGCGAACGTGCAGAACGCAGTATTCACGTCCATTGAGGCCATGACGGGGTGTCCGGTGGAGGCTGTCAACGTGCATGTGGGCGGCGTGTCGCTATGACCAGAGACACCGCGAGAGAAATCGCCGTCCGTCTGGCGTACGAGTTGAGTTTCACGGACAGGCCGACGCCGGAACTGTTGGAGGAGCGGCTGAGCAGGGAGACATTCGCCGGACTGGCCGGTGAGGACGCGCTTTACAGAGACCCGCCCGGCGCGAAACAGCGCGACTATATCCGGCGTGTCGTGGAGGGCGTCGGGGCGCACGCCGCCGAACTCGATACCGATATTGAGCGCTATTCCGTGGGCTGGAAGTTTTCGCGGATACCGCTTGTCGCGTCGGCGATAATGCGCGTGGCGATGTACGAAATTCTGTACATGCCCGACATTCCCAACGGCGCGGCGGTCAACTCCGCCGTGGAGATTGCCAAGAAGTACGAGACCCCCGAAACCGTGCGGTTTATCAACGGCATTCTGGGCAGTTTCGTCAGACAGGAAGCCGAGCGCTAACGTGGAGGAGGTGTCCGCATGGAACAGACTGTCTACAGCGTGTCGGAAGTAAACCACATTATCAAGTCGTTACTGGACAGAGAACCCGCTTTACAGCGTCTGCACGTACGCGGGGAACTGTCCAATTACAAGATTTACCCGTCCGGACACCACTATTTCACGCTCAAAGACCCCGAAGGCGCGTTGCGTTGCGTGATGTTCGCCGACCGGGCGTCGAGACTGCGTTTCCGTCCCGAAAACGGTATGAAAGTCGTGGTATCGGGGCGGGTGTCGGTGTTCCCCCGCGACGGTTCGTATCAACTCTACTGTGACGTGCTGACGCCGGAGGGTGCCGGAGACCTCGCCATAGCCTTTGAACAGTTAAAGGCGAAACTCTACGCCGAAGGCCTCTTTGACCCCGCGCACAAGAAGCCGTTGCCGCGTTTCCCGGAACGTATCGCTATTGTCACGTCGTCGGCGGGAGCCGCCGTCCACGACATGATACGCATTCTCCGCCGACGCTATCCAATCGCAAAAGTGATACTCCTGCCCGTGCGTGTACAGGGCGCGGAAGCCCCGCCCGAAATCGTCGGCGCGATTCGGTACGCCAACCGCTGGAATGTCGCGGACGTGCTGATTACGGGGCGCGGCGGCGGTTCGATGGAGGATTTATGGGCGTTCAACGATGAACGGGTAGCGCGGGCTATTTATGAATCCCGGATTCCGGTCATTTCGGCGGTCGGACATGAGCCGGACGTGACGATTTCGGACTTTGTCGCGGACGCGAGAGCGTCCACGCCGTCGAACGCGGCGGAAATCGCCGTGCCGGACGGCGTCGACCTGCGGCGCTGGTTTCAGGACAGCGCGGCGCGTATGGCACAGGCCGAGACACTCCGCGTACACCGTCTCCGGGCGCGTTTGCAACAGTTATCGGAAAAGCGTGTCCTGCGCGACCAGTTAGCGTTTGTACAGGACAAACGGATGTTGTTAGTACACTTGCAACAGCGTTTAGGGGACTTGTCTATGGGCATGTTAGCGCGGCGGCGGTCGAAATTCGGGGCGCTGGCGGCGGCGCTGGACGCGCTAAGCCCGTTAAAAGTTCTGGGGCGCGGCTACGCCATGGTACAGGACGCGTCGGGAAAGATACTGCGCAACGGCGCGGACGTATCGCCGGGAGACCGCATAACAGTAACACTCGGACAGGGCGGTTTCCGCGCCACCGTCGACGCCCCGAAAAAGCGTCGCGGGCGTCCGCCGAAGTCCGAAGCCACGACGCCGGAAAATGTATCCCCAAACAACGGAAATGGAGGTTGAGCATGACCTTTGAACAGAAACTTGGACGCTTGGAGGAAATCGTAGCGCGTCTGGAACGCGGCGACGCGCCGTTAGCGGATTCCCTGACACTCTTTGAGGAAGGCACGGCCTTAATCGCGGACTGTTCCGGGGAACTCGACCACGCGGAACAAAAAGTAGTCAAACTGATGAAGGGTTCCGACGGCGCGCCGGTTGAAACGCCGTTCGCGGGCGGGGAGGAATCAGTATGAGTTTCGAGCGACAATATGACGCGTACCGCGAGGCCGTGGAAACGTATCTGGGCGGCCTGTTCACGGAGAAAGTATCGTGGGCGGACTTGTACGAGTCCATGCGCTACAGTCTGCTGGCGGGCGGGAAGCGTATCCGCCCCGTGTTGACGCTGGCCTTTACACATCTGGGGACGCCGGACTGGCGCAAGGCGTTGCCGGTTGGCTGTGCCGTGGAACTCGTCCACACGTTTTCCCTGATTCACGACGACCTGCCCTGCATGGACAATGACGACTTCCGGCGCGGGCGTCCGTCGAATCATAAGGCGTACGGCGAGACCTTAGCCGTACTGGCTGGGGATACCCTGCTTGCGGAGGCGTTCCGCCTCATCGCCGACGCCCCCGGACTGGACGCCGAAACCCGCGTACAGTGTGTGCGGATACTCTCCGAAGCGTCGGGGGCGTCGGGCATGGCCGCCGGACAGGTTTTAGACACACTCCACGCGCCCCAAACTTTAGAGGAAATCCGGGAGGTACACCGTCTGAAAACCGGCGCAATGATTGCGGGGGCGTGTCAATTGGGCGCGACGATTTCCGGTACGCCGGGACTGTCCGACGCGGCGGAGACCTACGGACACAAAATCGGGCTGGCCTTCCAGATACAGGACGACGTGTTGGACGTGACCGCCGACGCGGACGAACTCGGCAAGCCGGTTGGTTCCGATAAGGAGAGCGGCAAAGTGACCTATGTCGACCTGTTCGGCGTGGACAAATGCGGCGAACTCGTGCGGACATGTACGGAAGAGGCTATTTCGGCGGTGTCGGCGTACGACCGGAACGGGTTTCTGTCGGCGTTAGCCCGTTCTCTGTCCGAACGGCGCAAATAATACGGCGATATCTCCCAAAAAGCGACAAGAGCGCGTCAAGCGCACAAGTCGATAATTTTCTCCACAATCAAAAGAACCGGGAGGCGGCACAAAATGAAAAAACGCCTGTTCAGTACGCTGTTGATATGCTGTATGCTGGCGGCACTGTTCCCGTCGCACGTTTCGGCGCGGGTACGCTACGGAGATTGGAGCGACTGGAGCCGCAATTCTCCGCCGGACGCCCCGCTTGGCTGTACGATAGAGACAGAATGTCGTGATGTGGAAGATGTCGCGGCGCACACAGAGTACCGTTACGGCAGATGGGTCGGGGCAACTGTCAACTGGTGCAAGGAGTACGGCGAATCCCTCCACGGCGGGACTTACTCTGTAGAGGAAACAGAATGGTCAACCGTCCGCGCCACGAACACCGACACGTATTGGCTTTGCGGACATTTTGACTGGGAACATCCTTCGCATATCCACGCTTCCGGCACTGACCACAGAGGTTATCCGATGTGGACGAGATACAAAGTGGACGGTTACAGTAACCCGGACTTCTACTGGGAGGAAAGCCGCTGGGTTGACGCCGTTACCCATAGGGAATGCCGCTGGCGGATTGTCTATTATGATTACACGGTCTGTTTCGACGCGAATGGCGGGAGCGTCAGTCCCACACAGAAGGATGTTACCAACGGTCAACGTTACGGGGATTTGCCCGCGCCGAATTGGCAATATCACGATTTTTTGGGATGGTTCACAGACCGCGACGGCGGCACACAAATCACGCCCGACACTACGGTAAATCTGTCGGACAATCAAACCCTGTACGCCCACTGGACATACGTACCGCCGACGTATACCGTGACATTCGACCCAAACGGCGGGAGCGGTTACATGTCGCCCTTGAAAGTAGCGGACAACGGAATCTTTGTTTTTCCAAGGTGTGGCTTCACACCCCCGTCCACGCCTCCAAACGCGGAGTTTGACGGCTGGCTGATGAACGGTACGGTTTATCAAGTCGGGGACACCGTGAAACTCAATGCCGACGCCGTTGCCGTCGCGCAGTGGTACGGTCTCGCGGTCAAGGACATTCTGCCGAACTGGAACGCCGTCACGATTCAACTTTCCAACGCGGTCAGAAAGCCCGTGTCGGTGGTCGTGTGCGCGTACTCGAACGACGGACAAATGCTCTCCTGCGCGGCGCGTACGGTTGACAGCGGCGCGTCAGTCGATTTAAGCCCCAGCACAACCGGAGCCGCGTACCTGAAAGCGTTTTTGTTGTCCCCCGACACTTCCGCCCCGCTCTGTGACCCCTTCCGCAAGGACTTCTGACAAGTTCGGACAGTTGCCGCCCCTTTACGATAGCGGGGGCGGCACACTTTCCGGTTGCGTTTTGCCGGACAGTCTGCTATACTTTCGTCCGGCGGGGAGGTGAGGCCGTGCGGATACTGGGCATTGACCCCGGCTACGCCATTGTGGGCTTTGGACTGATTGACGCCGAACGCGGTCAGGCGCGTATGAGAACCTACGGAGCCATCACGACCCCGGCGGGACTGCCGCTGTCGAAACGCCTCTTGCAAATCGACCGCGACATGGAACAGCTTTTAGACACGCTCAAACCGGATGTCGTGGCGGTGGAGGAACTGTTTTTCAATACGAACCACACGACGGGCATTGCCGTGGCGCACGGGCGGGGCGTGATTCTGTGCGCGGTGGAGCGCTGCGGGGTTCCGCTGTACGAGTACACGCCGTCACAGGTCAAGATTTCGGTCACGGGCTACGGCAAGGCCGCCAAACGGCAGGTCATGGACATGACCCGCCGCATTTTGAAACTTGACACGCTTCCGAAACCCGACGACGCCGCCGACGCGTTAAGTATTGCGCTGTGCCACGCACGGAGCGCCACGTCCCGTCTGCCCCGTGCGGACAGAACCGGGAAAACCGTTTGATGGGAGGCAACATATGTTTTACTATCTCAACGGCACGGTTGCCGAACTGTTGCCCGGCATGGCGGTCATGGACTGCGGGGGCGTCGGGTACGCGTGCCGCACCACGTCCAACACGCTTTCGGCGCTGAAACGCGGTCAGAACGCCAAGCTGTACACGTTTTTACATGTCGGGGACGCGATTTTCGACTTGTACGGGTTCGCCACGCGGAACGAGCTGGACGCGTTCCGCATGCTGATAGGGGTTTCGGGTGTGGGACCCAAGGCCGCGCTGGGGATACTCTCGACCGTGACTCCGGACGCGCTGACACTGGCAATTGTGACCGAGGACGAACGCGCCTTGACATCCGCGCCGGGTATCGGGAAAAAGATTGCGCGGCGCATGATACTCGAACTCAAAGACAGGCTGTCCGGGGAGACATTCGGCGGCGGCGCGGACGTATCCGGCGGCGGGGCGGTGCCGGTGTTCGTGGACAAGGCCACGGAAGCCGCGCAGGCCTTGACGGCGTTAGGCTATTCCGCGCAGGAAATCCGCACGGCGATGAAAGGCCTTGACACCGCCTCTTTGCCGTTGGAGGAAATCATACGGCAGAGCCTGAAAAAAATGGCGAAGTAATACGGAAACGGACGTGAAGCATGAGTATTGATTTCGGGAACGACATTTACGAAGAGCCGCTTGTAGCCAAGACATTTCTACAGGAGGACGCGCAGGAAGGCACACTCCGCCCGAAAATGTTACGGGAGTACATCGGGCAGGAGAAGGCCAAGGAACAGTTGCAGATTTTCATAGAGGCCGCCAAGAAGCGCGGGGAATCACTCGACCATACCCTGTTGCACGGGCCGCCCGGACTGGGTAAAACGACACTCGCGGGAATTATCGCGCAGGAAATGGGCGTCAACATTCGGATTACGTCCGGCCCCGCCATCGAGAAGCCCGGCGACCTTGCCGCGCTTCTGACAAATCTGAACGAAGGCGACATTCTGTTTGTCGACGAAATCCACCGTCTTGACAGGAGCGTCGAGGAAATTCTGTACCCCGCTATGGAGGACTACGCGTTGGACATCATCGTCGGGCGCGGGCCAAGCGCGAACTCTATTCGGCTGGACTTGCCCCACTTTACGCTGATTGGTGCCACAACCCGCGCCGGACAACTGTCCGCGCCGCTGCGTGACCGGTTCGGCGTGACACTGCGTCTGGAACTCTATTCGCCGGAGGAGTTGTCGCGCATTGTGACCCGGAGCGCGAAAATTTTACGCGTCGAGATAGAGCCCGACGGCGCGTTTGAGATTGCGCGGCGCAGTCGCGGGACACCGCGTATCGCCAACAGGATGTTGCGGCGCGTCCGGGACTACGCCCAAGTCCGCGCCGACGGCGTGATTACGCGTGCCGTCGCCGATATGGCGCTTTGCGCGCTGGAGATTGACTATTTGGGGCTTGACCCGGTAGACCGCCGCATGTTAGGGGCGATTATTGACCATTACAAGGGCGGCCCCGTCGGACTGGAAACACTCGCCGCCACAATTGCCGAGGAAGCCGTCACACTGGAAGATGTGTACGAACCGTATTTAATGCAGTTAGGCTTTCTGACGCGTACCCCCCGCGGACGCTGTGTCACGGAAGCCGCCTACCGGCATTTGGGAAAGCCGCTTCCCGAAAATTCCATAAACGACGCGAAATAGTCCGCGACGTTGACAATATGTGGAAATCACAAAAGCCGCCTCAACTCATGAGGCGGCTTTTTATCAGGTTTTGCGCAAGGTGTCGATTTATCAGGCTTTGCGCAAGGTGTCGATTTATCAGGCTTTGCGCAAGGTGTCGATTTATCAGGCTTTGCGCAGGGTGTCGATTTATCAGGCTTTGCGCAAGGTGTCGATTTATCAGGCTTTGCGCAAGGTGTCGATTTATCAGGCTTTGCGCAAGGTGTCGATTTATCAGGCTTTGCGCAGGGTGTCGATTTATCAGGCTTTGCGCAGAGTGTTGATAATGTCGGCGGCGATTTCTTCGGCGTTGTCGCCGTCCAGCCAGAAAGCAATCTCGACATACTCGCCCTCGCCCTCAAAGGCATAGGTAATGACGTTATACGAAACGCCGTCGCTCTCCTCGACGGAGCGGTAATAGCCGACCGGAATGTCATTGACAGTCGCGTCCGTGACAATCTCCGTGGCGTTGTACTCTCCCGCCTCCTGCGTGACGAAATCCGCCAGCGTGTCGGGATAGCCTTCTTTCGAGAACTGGTAGACATCGAAATCCAGCAACATATCATCACTCAGATAATACGCTACCTCGTCGTCGGCAATATCTTCTTCCGTCAATTCGCCTTCCTTGAAGCTATCGGGAACGGTGATGACAAACGGAGAAGTACCAAGACGCAGTTCCATGGTCTGCGTGACTTCCGCCGCGTCCTCGTTGACTGTCCCGGCGTCGGCGTTCTCCGGCGTTGTCCCGGCGTTGCCGGTATCCTTAGAGCCGCCGCAGGCGGTCAGGGCGAACACCAGCGCCAGCGCCAGAAACAACGCGTACCACTTTTTAATATTATGAATCATCTTCTCATCCTCCATAGTCCTGTTTTGCCGCTTTATCCGACCGGATAGAGTGTGCAATGTATTTGTGAGGCAACGAAATAAAGTTACCAAAAAATTTGGAATTTGTCAAGCATAATATCGCCGGTGATTGGGCTTTGATTCCTGTGTGTGCGGACTGTACGCCCGGCGGAGGGCGGAGAATGCAAAGAACTGTCACCGACTATGTATTATGACACCAATTTTCACTGAGCGCAAGCCTTCTTTGCTGTTCCGCCGCACAGGTCGAAAATTTTGACAGCAGCACTTGCGTTTCGGCGTCCGCTGTGCTACACTGTCCGTGAGAAAGAAGGGGTGTGCATGAAATCCAACAGAGATAAAAAGAAGCTGGGCGCGTGGCTTTCGGCGCTGGTCATGGCGGTACTTATGGGCGGATACGCGCTGTTTGTACTGTTCATTCTGACGCTGGAGCCGGAAGCGTTTTTTGTATGCTTTCCGATGTTGCTGGGGGCGCTACTCCCGCTGGCGGGCGTTGTGGGCGTACTGGCGGCACTGCGTCAGCGACTGACGGAAATCGACGGCGGCGAGGAGGACGACGCCGCCAAATATTAACCCGCAACGGAGAAAGGAACTGTCTATGATAATACCGAGAATCCGCAAGTTGGAACCGCTGTCGGATTACCGCCTTTTTGCGGAGTTCGACGACGGGAAACAGGTTATCTACGATGTGTCGGAGGATATTCGGAAAATTCCGTCCTACGGTCTCTTGGAGGATGTGCCGGGACTGTTCCGGCAGGTGCAGTTAGACCAGAGCCGAACCTGTGTCTACTGGAATGAGGATATCGACCTCCCCAGTGACGCCATTTACGAATACGGAATCACAGTCGACAAAGGAGATGTCAATTATGCTGTTACTGAACATTGACTATGTACCCGGACGGGAAATCGCGGAAGCGCTGGGCATTGTGAAGGGAACCACCGTGCAGAGCAAGAACTTCGGACGGGATTTCATGGCGGGCATGAAAACGCTTGTCGGCGGGGAAATCGTCGGCTACACGGAGATGTTGACGGAAGCGCGTCAAATCGCAATGAAACGCATGGTCGACGAGGCGAAAGCCCTCAACGCGGACGCCGTAATCAATATCCGGTTCAGTTCGTCGAGTATCATGCAGGGCGCGGCGGAAGTCGTGGCCTACGGCACGGCGGTCAGACTGGCGTAATGAAGAAAGACGCTCCGGCGGGAAATCCCGTCGGGGCGTTTGATTTCAATGGATAGGGCGTTACAGACATTGTAAATATTTCCCGTACAGGGTTTTGCCTAATTCGCGTCCCATGGCGTGAACCTGTTCGCGGGAAATCCAGCCCTCCGCGAGAGCGAGTTCTTCCAGACAGCCGATATAGCGTCCGCTGTGTTCCTGTAACTGCTTGATAGTCTGCGCGGCGTCAAGCAGACTGTCCGCGGTACCGGCGTCCAGCCACGTGAAACCCTTTTCCAGCGGGATAACCTGTAACTGTCCGCGGCGGAGATATTCCAAATTGACATCCGTGATTTCGAGTTCCCCACGCGCCGACGGTTTCAGGTGGTGGGCGATTTCCATGGCCTGCTGGTCGTAGAAGTACAGGCCGGGAATGATATAGTTGCTCTTGGGGTGCTTGGGCTTTTCCTCAATGGAAATGGCCTTGCCGGTCTCGTCGAACTCCACCACGCCGAACGGCGACGGATTCTCTACCCAGTAGCCGAACACAGTCGCGCCGGTGTTGTTCTGCGCGGCTTTTTTGAGGGTACGTTCCAGCGTCAGGGCGTGGAAAATGTTGTCACCCAGCACAAGACATACTTGGTCGCCGCGTGCGAAACTCTCCGCAATCAGAAGCGCGTCGGCGATTCCACGCGCCACGGGCTGGACGGCGTAATAGATGTTCAGTCCGAATTGCTGACCGTTGCCCAACAGCGCCGAAAACGCGGCCTCCTCTCCGGGCGGGACAATCACAAGAATGTCGGAAATCCCCGACTGCATGAGAATGGCGAGCGGATAATAAATCAGGGGTTTGTCGTAGACGGGGAGTAACGGCTTGCAGACCGGTTTCGTCATGGGGTAGAGGCGGGTACCCTTTCCGGCCGCGAGTACAATTCCTTTCATGGTATACGGTTCCCTTCTGTTGTGGATGATTTGACAGCTTATCCAAAAATCGAGGCTACGGAGCTTGTCAGAAACGTGACAATAAACCCGGCGACAATCAGGCCGGAGAATATGGAGAAGAACGCGTTTTTCAGACGCATATTGAGAAACGCGGCGACAAGTGCGCCTGTCCAGCCTCCCGTACCGGGCAACGGAACCGCCACGAACAGGAACAGCCCAAAGTAACGGTACTTTAACACAGTCCGGCTTTTGAGATGTGCCTTCCGTTCGAGGCGGTCAATGAAACTGCCCAGACGCGGGAACGTGGCGCGCAACCATTTGAAAATCCGGCGGATATAGACAATAATCAGCGGAACGGGAAGCATATTTCCGAGAACGCACACGACCCACGCTTCAACGGGGTGCAGGCCAAGCCCCACGGCAAACGGGATTCCGCCCCGCAGTTCCAGTACGGGAATCATGGAGACCAGCGCCGCCGCGATTAACTTTCCAAATTCTGTACTTTCCAAAGACGGTAGATACTCCAAGATGATTTCACCTCTTGACTGGTTCTTTTGTACAGGGTTCAAGCCGACGTGGAACGCGTCCGCGTCAGCAGAAGAAAGAGCAGGGATATCAGCGCACAGCCGACGGCGACGCCGCACGTATCCAGCGCCACGTCAAACACACTGGGAGCGCGTCCCGCCGAAAAGTGTTGGTGGAACTCGTCCAGCGACGCGAAAAACGCGCCGCTTACAATAACTCCCGGCACGGCGGGAAATCGCCGTTGATACGTGGACAGCCCGCGCAACCCACAGCCGAGAATAAAGTAGAGCGTAAAATGTGCCAACTTGCGGATGACGACATGCAGAAAGTCGGCGTCCAGCGCGGAGAGCGACCGGAAAACAGATACAAGCCAGTTTACAATTATCAGGCTGAGAGCGCCGGATGTTTCGGCGTCCTGCGACGAAAAGCCGAACGTCAGCAGAAGCGGCAACGCCGTCAGCGTGACCCACAGTCCCAGCGGCGGGACATTGCGTATCGGGGAATTTTTCAAAGAAACACCTCAACAGTCGCCGGGCGCGTTATTCGGACTCGACCGCGTAACCCCGGCTTTTAATCACCTTCACCACGTCGTTGACGTACTGCCAGCACAACGCGCCGGTTTTGGCCTCGACCATGACGCGGACAAGCGGTTCCGTGCCGGATTCCCGGACTAAAATCCGTCCGCTGTCGCCTAACGCGGCTTCCACCTCCCGTACGCTTGCCAACACTTCCTCGTCCGCCATTGCGGCGGCCTTGTCGTGTACCTCCACATTTACAAGCAGTTGCGGGTAAATGGTCAGGCCTTCGCTGAGTTTGCTCATGGGGCAGTTTTTCGCGCAAAGAACCTCCATCATCTTCAGGGACGTTAAAATACCGTCGCCGGTGTTGGCGTACTTGGTAAAGATGATGTGTCCGGACTGTTCCCCGCCCAAGCGGCAGTTATGCTTGACCATGTACTCATACACGTACTTGTCACCAACGGCAGTCTTTGCGTAGCCGATTCCGGCGGCGTCGAGTGCCTTGTACAGTCCGAAATTGCTCATGACCGTCGTGACAATCGTATTGACAAGCAGTTTCCCGCGCTCCTTCATGTACTTGCCGTAAATGTACATGATATGGTCTCCGGTGACAATCTGTCCCTTCTCGTCGACGCACAGACAACGGTCGGCGTCGCCGTCGTAGGCAAAGCCAACGTCGCACTGATGTTCCACGACAAATCTTTGCAGGCCTTCCAAGTGCGTGGAACCGGCGTTTTCGTTGATGTTCAGTCCGTTCGGCTCCGCGTTGATAAGCAGTGTTTTCGCGCCGAGCGCTTCAAAAACGGCTTTCGCTTCCTCCCACGCCGCGCCGTTGGCACAGTCAAGAGCTACCGTTTTCCCCTTGAACGAGTACATACCCAGCGAGATAAGATAGCCCATGTAGCGGTTACGCCCACTGGTATAGTCGACGGTACGCCCGATTTTATCCCGCAGGGCGAACGGAATTTCAACCCAAGTCCGCCCGAACGCCTCAACCGCGCCATCCAGATAGGCTTCCACGAGGGAAATTGTGTCCTCATCCATTTTTTCGCCGTGACCGTTGAGCAGTTTGATTCCGTTGTCCTGATAGGGATTATGGGACGCCGAAATCATAATGCCGCAGTCAAAGGAGTCCACGCGGCAGATGTACGACACGGAAGGCGTCGTCGTGACATGGAGTAAGTACGCGTCCGCGCCGGAGGCAATCAGTCCCGCCACAAGCGAAAACTCAAACATGTACGATGAACGCCGGGTATCTTTGCCGATGACAATCCGCACGTTGTCGGGTTGCCCGTCACGGCGTTTCTGTTCGCCGAAGTACCAGCCCAGAAAGCGCCCGATTCTGTAGGCGTGGTCGGCGGTCAAGTTTTTATTGGCCTCCCCCCGAAAGCCGTCTGTCCCGAAGTATTTGCCCATATTAAGCCTCCTCTTTTTTCTGTCTCCGGACAATCACGCCGCCGGTTTTGACGATGCTGTCCGCCGGAATCACGCCCCGCACACAGTTGACCGGATACACGCTCACGCGGCGTCCCAGTACGCAACCCGGATTCAGCACGGCGTTACAGCCGACTTCCACGCCGTCGCCCAGAATCGCGCCGAACTTTTTCAGGCCGGTTTCGATAGGCGGTTCCGTTTTCACGGTGACAAGCGCCTTGTCGCTCTTGACGTTACTGGTAATGCTTCCCGCGCCCATGTGGGCGAGGTGTCCGAGAATGCTGTCGCCGACGTAATTATAGTGCGGCGTCTGCACACCGTCGAACAGAATCACGTTTTTGAGTTCCACGGAGTTCCCCACGACGCACCCTGCCCCGACTAACGCCGAGCCGCGTACAAACGCGCCGTGCCGGACTTCCGTTTCCGGCCCGATGATACACGGCCCGCACAGAAACGCCGTCGGGGCGACAACCGCCGTTTTGTGTACCCACACGGACGGAATCACCTGTTCGTAGTCCGCGCCCAGCGAGGCGGCCAGCGTCAGAATGAACGCGCCGATTTCGGGCAAGGCCTCCCACGGGAAGTCGAACTTTTCCAGCAGGGGAGCCGCCAGCGTATGGGACAAGTCCAGCAACGCCGGAACTTTCAGAGAATCGCGCATAACGGAAAATCAAACTCCTTTCGGCAAACGCGTAACAGCCGCCGCGTGACAGATTCCGCACAAGCGCAAAATCGCGGCGGACAGCGGATGAAAAGTCATACAGGGATAGTATACAACGCCGAAAGCCGGATAGCAAGCGCAATTTTCACGGAATCCGCGCTTTTTCCGCCTCTCCGATTGACAGATTGTGTGATTTGCGGCTTTTTCCGTCAACTACAGGCGCGAATTTCGACAAAAAATGACTTTTTTACAATATTTGGCACAAATCAGCCGAGCGCCACGTCCAGCACCATCATCAGCAGAAATCCAAACAAATATCCGCAGGTTCCGGCGCGGCTTTGGGCTTGCGGCGTCAGTTCCTCCGCGACGACGTACAGCATAGCCCCCGCCGCGAAACTCAACAACCACGGCATAAGAAACTGTGCCAGTGACGCCGCGCCAACGGTCAGCAGTCCAAAGAGCGGTTCCACCGCCCCGGAGAGCGTCCCGCACAGGAACGCCCGCACACGTCCGCCGCGTTCCCGGCACATCGGCAACGATACCGCCGCGCCCTCCGGGAAGTTCTGGATACCGATTCCGAGTGCCAGTGCCGCCGCCCCCGCCGCCGAACCATTCCGCACCGACAGCGCACACGCCAGCCCCACCGCCATACCCTCCGGGATATTGTGCAGGGTGATAGCGGTCATTAAAAGCGTATTCTGACGCCGTATACTCACGCGGCAGATAATCACGGCGTCCAGCACAATCAGGAACACAGCGCCGGAAAGTATCCCCAGTGTCGGCGGAATCCATACCGGAAAGACCTGTTCGGCCTCCGTCTGCTCCATGGCGGGAATTAACAGGCTCCACACGGAAGCGGCGGTCATGACACCCGCCGCGAATCCGAGCATAAGTTTCTGTAAACGCGGGTGCTGTTCTCCGGGCAGAACGAACACCATCGCGGCACCAAGCGTGGTCATCAGGAAAGTGAATCCCGTTCCCAGCGCGGCGCGGCAGAACGTCAACGGCATTACGCCCCCTCCTGTTCCGTAGCGAATTGAAACCGAAGTCCCACAGGACAGTATAAGCGCGGACGCCTCCGGCGGTGACAGAGACTGTCCGCGCAGTATGTGTAAAGTTGTCCGGGCAAACAAACATTCGCTCCCCCACCCGGCGCTGATGAGAGGGGGAGGGCAAGCGGACAGTGTTCCGTACAGGGCGCGTCCACGGTTCGGTATATAAAGTTTACTTTGTCAAAAAATTGACAAATGTTATTTCGCCTCTCCTTCTTGACAAAATATTTCATAAATGTTACAATATCGTAAACTCAAAGCGTGTGGTTTTTGTGCGGATTTCATAATTTTACGTGGAAAAATTGTCTGCTTTGACAGTGTTCCCCGCTGAACCGCGAAACTGCCCGTGTAGAGAAATAAAGGAGGGCGTATCTATGAAGAGATTCCTCACCGTGCTGGCGGCTGTCATGGTTCTGACCATGCTGCTCAGCGGCTGTCAGATTCAGAAGACGGTTCGCATTGACCCGAATCCGAATCTGGGCGCGTCCAACGCCGGCGGAACCGCCGCCGTCAGCAACAAAGTCCGCAAAGACCCCTACACCGCCGAACAAATCCGTATCGCGTACGTCGCGCACGACTTGGGAACCCCGAACAATCAGGCGTGGCTTGAGGGAATCCAGCGCGAATGCGCCTCATGGGGTAACATTCAGGTCAGCGCCTTCAACGGCGAAAGCTCCGCCGAAACACAAGTCCAGATTATGGGCGACATCATCAACCAGCACTATGACGCGGTCATCCTGCAATGCTCCGACGGCACGGCGCTTGCCCCGTCCGTGGCGCAGGCCGAGGAAAGCGGAATCCCCGTTATCACGCTCAATCTCGACGCCGACACCGTACACAGTGCGCTTGTCATGGCTGTCGACTACGACGCCGGTCGTATGGCCGCCGACAAAATGGCGGAACAGTTGGGCGGCTCCGGGAAAATCGGCATTATTCAGGGTGTCCCCGGACTGCACCGTACCGACAATCTGGAACGCGGCTTCCGGGAGACTATCGCCAACTATCCCGGCGTCGAAATCGTAGAGGCGCAGTCGGCCTCGTTCGAGAAGGAAACCGCTATCACCGTTATGAACTCGTTCTTACAGAGTCACGATGACCTCGCGGGCGTGTTCTGTATCAACGACGCAATGGCGGAGGGCGCGGCACTCGCGGCGGATTCCGCCGGAAAGCGCGGACAGCTCGTTATCTGGGGCGCGGACGGCGAAAAGGACGCCCTCGCCATGATTGAGAGCGGACAGATGAGCGGCACTATCTACACCAACAGTTGGGACGAAGGCTCCACCGCCGCCAAAATCGCCCTCCTGATGATTGGTTCCGAGTACAGTTACAACGTCCTGTCGCAGACGCCGCAGGTCATCATGGAACCCATTGTAGCCACTATCGAAACCGTGGGGGAAATCGCGGCGGAAGACCGCTGGTGAAAGGAGCGCAAAGCAATGAAACAAACGACGCTCAGGCGTTTGATTTCGCTGGGCTTGCTTCTTGCGCTGGGAGTTCTCTTTACGGCGCTCAGCGGCTCGCGGTTCCTCAACGCCAACAACTTCATTGACATCGTACGCGACGCCTCTGTGACGGCAATTATCGGCGTGGGCGTGACAATGGCGATTATCACCGCCGGAATCGACCTCTCGACGGGTTCCATTATGGCGGTCGTCGGCATGACCATGGCGAATATTTACGCCTACACGCTCTGGCCTATTCCGTTCATGATTCTGTGCGGAATCATCGTGGGGTTGGGGTGCGGCCTGATTAACGGCTACATTATCGGAAAGCTCCACGTCCCGGAATTTATCGGCACGTTAGCCACGATGAGCATTTTCCGCGCCCTGACTTACATGATTGCTATCCGTGACGAAAACGGCGTCATTCAGTCGCAACCCATGAACATTTCCTCTTATGCCGTGTTCGGCTACGCCGTGGGCTACTTCTACTTTGTGGTCATTGCCATGATAGTCTTTGTCGTGTGCGGACAAATTTTCCTGAAATATACCCGCCTCGGCACGGAAGTCTACGCCGTCGGCGCGAATCCCAAGGCCGCCACACTCTCCGGTATCGACGTGGCGAAAGTCAAGATGATTGTCTATACGATTGTCGGTTTCTGCTGTTCCGTGGGCGCGGTGTTCACGACGGCGCGTCTGCAATCGGCAACAACGGCAGTCGGGCAGGATTTCGAGTTTAACCCGATTGCGGCGGCAGTCGTGGGCGGCGTGGCGCTGTCGGGCGGCTCCGGCGACGTGATAGGAACGCTTATCGGCGCTCTGTTCATGGTCACACTCGAAAACGGCGTCCGCAAACTCGAAATGAACAACGCCTATCAGTACATTATCAAGGGCGTGATTATCATTTTAGTGGTCATGTTCGACGCGTGGTACAAGGGGCGTATGGACCGTATCGCAAGAGAACAGGGCGCGAAAGAGGGGGTGTCGGCATGAGCGCGGAAACCATTCTGGAAGCCAAGGGCATATATAAGAGTTTCTCCGGCGTTCCGGTGCTTCAGGACGTGCGCTTTGAAGTCCGGCGCGGCGAGGTTCACGCCCTCATGGGCGAAAACGGCGCGGGAAAGTCCACCCTGATTAAGATTATCACGGGCGTGTACTCCAAGGACGACGGTCAAATCTTCTGGGAAGGCCAGCCCGTCGAAATCAACAGTTATCAGGACTGTCAGAAGCTGGGCGTAGCGTGTATCTATCAGGAACTGTCCGTGATACCGCCGCTGACCGTTGCGCAGAATGTCTATCTGGGGCGCGAACCCCGGCGCGGCAAGTTCATCGACTTCAAGAAGATGAACGAAATGACACAGGCTCTTATCGACAAGTACGACTTCCCGCTGAAACCGGAAACCGTCGTCGACCATCTGGGTATCGGACAGCGGCAGTTAATCGAAATCCTGAAAGGCCTGTCCCAAAACTCCAAACTGCTGATTATGGACGAACCCACGGCGTCACTCTCCGGCAAGGAGGCCGAAAGCCTGTTCCGCATTATCAACACGTTGCGCAGTGAGGGCGTGTCGATTATCTACATCTCCCACCGTCTGGAAGAGGTGTACATGCTCTCCGACCGCCTGACGATTCTCCGCGACGGCAAAAACGCCGCTATCCTTGAGAAAAAGGACATTATCCCCGCGAAAGTCATTGAGACTATGATTGGTAAAGTTGTCGATGAATCGGCGGGTTCCAAGAAACAGTTGCACTCCGAACCGGGCGCGGAAGTGCGTCTGGACGTGCGCGGCCTGACTGATAAATCCGACCGTTTCCGCAACATCAGTTTTCAGGTACACCGCGGCGAAATTTTAGGCTTGGGCGGCCTGATTGGCGCGGGACGTACGGAAGTTGTACGCGCCATTTACGGCGTGGACAAAGCCGCATCCGGCGAAGTGTACCTTGACGGCAAAAAACTTGACCCGTCCCCGAAAAACAGTATCATGGAGGGTATCGGGTTCGTACCGGAGGACAGACGCGGACAGGGCTTTATTCCGCTGTTGTCCACCACGAAAAATGTCGCGCTGACGAACTACGACATTGTCAAGACAAATAAAGTATTCGCCCCCGCCGGAGACCTCGCCACCGCGATTTCCGACGCCGACGAACTCGCAATGGGCAAACGCGCTATCGAGTCCATCGACATCCGTCCCGCCGACCCCGAAAAACAGGTAGGCCTCATGTCGGGCGGCAACGCGCAGAAAGTCGTACTCGGAAAGTGGCTCATGCGTGACCTGAAACTGTTAATCGTCGACGAACCTACGGCGGGTATCGACGTGGGCGCGAAGGACGAAATTTACCAGATTCTGGAAAGTCTCGCAAGACAGGGCGTGGCGGTCATTGTGGTAACGTCCGACTTACAGGAATTGTTGCGCGTGTCGCACCGCATTTTGGTTATGCGCAAGGGCGATATCGTGCGGGAGTTCAAGGATGAAGTCGTCACGCAGTCGCGGATACTCTCCGCCGGGCAGGGCGTCGCGGAAGAAGCGGAGGAGGCGAAAGCATGAAAAATATCAACTGGGGCAAGTACAGCAAGCCCATGATTTTAATTGCCCTCGTCGTCGCGCTGACTGTGTTACGCGGTACGACGTTCCTTTCCGTGGGCAACATCGCTAATGTACTCTGGTCGGTATCGGTCATCGGTATCATGGTCTGCGGCACGATTTTCGTTTTCCTGCTGGGCGGTATTGACCTGTCCATTGCGACACTGTGCGGCTTCTGCGCCGTGACCGTCGTGGAGGTTATCCACTTCTTCCATGACACCGGGCTTGGCCTGTTCGTCGGCATTCTCGCCGCGATTGCCGTCGGCGCGCTCGCCGGACTGTTTCACGGGTTCATTATTACGCGGTTTGGCGTCCCGGCGTTCCTCGTGACGTTCGCCTCACAAAGTATCTTTATGGGGCTGTCGATGGTCGTCACCAACAATAAAATTGTCAGTTGCACGGCTCCCGCCGCGTTTACGGCTATCGGCTCCGTGAAACTTCTCGGCTTCCCGCTTCCCATTTACTTCATGATTCTTATGGCGCTGTTGAGCTGGTTCGTACTCCGCAAGACCGTTTTTGGACGCTATGTCTACTCTGTCGGCGGCAACGCCACGGCGTCGGAAATTTCGGGCATTAACGTCAAGCGCGTGACCGTTATCTGCTACGTACTCTCCGGCGTGACAACCGCTATCGGCGGCATTATTCTGGCGTCCATGACACAGCAGGCCGCCGCCGCGACTGGTTCCGGCTACACCAACGATGTCATTACAGCGGGCGTCATTGGCGGCGTCAGTCTGTTAGGCGGCGAGGGAACCGTACCCGGCGCGATTTTCGGCGCGGTTCTCATGGGACTGCTCAACAACGGCCTGAACCTGTTAAGCGTACCCTCTACGCAGACCGGACTTGTCAAGGGACTTGTCATTATTGTGGCGGTGGCGTTCGACGCCATGCAGCACGCCGACCAGTCGCGGAAGAAAGTCCGCAAAGTCGTGAAGAAAGCCGCGTAAACTGGAAGTGTCACCCCGTCTGCCCTCCCCCGTTTGCGGGGGAGGGTGGCGCGTAGCGCCGGGAGGGGGTGGACGTATCAGGCCGCTTTTGTAGTTAAGGAGGAACCATGAAAAAAATTGACGCGCATTTGCACCTTGCCAAGATTGTCGCGGGCTACTGTCGGCGCGGCGAACTCCGCGCCGTGGGCGGAGGCCGCGCCCGCTGGGGCAACGGCGAGGAGTTCCAACTGTTCCCCACCAACGGCGACTATGGGGACGACTGTTTCCTTGCCGAACAGGCTTTGAAAATCATGGACAGAAACGACGTGGAACGCGCCGTACTCATGAATGGCAGTATGTACGGCTTCCAGAACATGTACCATGAAGAACTGCTGGAAAAGTATCCTGACCGGTTCTGCCCGTCGTGCGAGGTTGACCCGTTCGCAACAAACCATATGGCGGCGCTGGAGCGGTTCCTGTTCCAGAAGCACTTCCACCTTGTGAAATTCGAGGTCAGTTCGGGCGGCGGCCTGATGGGCTGTCATGACCCCTTTGACCTGTCCGGGGCGCGTATGATGGAAATCTACAAGCTCATCGAACAGCACAAGGGCGTCGTGGCGCTGGACGTGGGCGACATTGGCATGGAAAGTCACCAGACGGCGGCACTGTTGCGGGTGTCCGACCGCTGCCCCGACTTGAAAATCACAATCTGTCACCTGCTCGCGCCGTCGCGTGACAAGAAACGCGAATGGCTCGCCGAATTGGCTATGCTCAAACAGGCCAACGTATACTTTGACGTGGCGGCTATGCCCAAAATCATGAAACCCGACGCGTACCCGTACCCGGAGACCGTCGACTACCTGAAAATGGCGGCGGATATCGTCGGCACTAATCATTTGATGTGGGGAACCGACGCGCCGTTTGCCGCCACACAGGACACCTACGAACACTTGACCGATTATCTGGAAAAGTCCGGCGGCTTCGCCGAGGCCGAATTGGCCGACATCTACTACAACACCGCGAAACAGGTTTACTTCCCCGGATAAAAAAGGAGCATGATAATGAAAAAACTGGTCAGCCTGTACGGCGTCCCCTCTCCGCTCTACAACGAGATGAACGACCGCGCCAAGGAGTACGCCGCCAGTCGTAATCTGGAATATGTGTGGGTGCCGCAAACGCCATTCACGCCTGAAAGCGCCGTGGCGGCGCTCAAGGGCGCGGACGCCGGTATTATCGACGTGCAGACCTATGACAACGAAATCTTTTCACAGGTCAAGGACACTGTGAAACTGCTTGTCCGCTACGGCGTGGGCTTCGAGGCCGTCAACCTCCCGGACGCCTCCGCGAACGGAATCGCAATCGCCCGCACGACCGGCGCGACCGCGGAAGCAGTCGCCGAAATGGCAATGGCTATGATTTTAGCCGCGAAACGGCAGTTGATTCATAACCGCTTTGTCACCAACTCCGGCAAGTGGGGCGCGAAATCTGTCGGCGGCGAAATGCGCGGCAAAAAATTAGGCCTCTTGGGCTTCGGCATGATTGCCCGTATTCTGGCGAAACTGTTCAGCGGCTACGACGTGGAAGTATTAGCCTATGACCCGTTCCTGTCCGCCGAGAAAATGCAAGAGGCCGGGGCGCGGAAAGTCGAACTCGACGAACTTTTCCGCGAGGCCGACGCCATCAGCATTCACATTCCCTACACCGACGAGGCCTACCACCTTGTCAACGCGGAACGTCTGGCACTCATGAAGAAAAACGCCGTGATTGTGTGTACGGCGCGGGGGAATATTGTCGACGAGGACGCGCTTTATGAGGCCTTGCGCGACGGCAGGATTTTAGGTGCCGGACTGGACGTGTACGCGGAGGAACCGCTTCCGGCGACTTCGCCTCTGCTGACACTCGACAACGCGTTTCTGACACCCCATGTCGCGGCGCAGACCGAGGACGCGCTGTGGGCGATGTACAAAAAGGCCATTGATATCGCGGCGGACTTCTTTGCAGGCGAAGACTTAGGCCGGGATTTGCTCAACCCGGATTATAAGGCCTGATGTAACGGAAACCGCTTTGATGTCTCGACCCGTGCGGGGCGAGTGGGTTGAAACGAGGGTCAAGATTTGGGTCGGGATTTGTTCAACCCGGATTATAAGGCCTGACGTAACGGAAACCGCCCTTTTCAACAGGGGCGGTTTCTCATTTTGTGAAAGGAAGCGGGGAAACATTATGCGTTACTATATCGGCCTTGACAACGGCGGCACCGCCACAAAGGCCGCGCTTTTCGACGGCAACGGGAAAGAATTAGGCTCTTTCGGCATGTCCACGCGCTCCTTAGCCCTGAAACCGGGCTTCATGGAACGCGACATGGAGGAAATGTGGGAGGCCAACTGCGCGGTAGTCCGGGGCGTACTCGAAAAGACGGGCGTCAACCCGGCGGAAATCGCGGGTATTGGGGTGTCCGGACACGGCAAAGGCCTGTACCTGTGGGGCAAGGACGGAAAACCTTTGCGCAACGGCATTATTTCGACTGACAACCGCGCTTGGGAGTACGTCCGCGACTGGAAGCGCGACGGCACGGAAGAAAAGGCCTTCGCGTATTCGTGCCAACATTTGATGTCCTGTCAGCCGGTGGCGCTGTTGGCTTGGTTACGCGACAACGAACCCGAAAACTACCGGAATATTCAATACGTGTTCGAGTGCAAGGACTATATCCGCTTCCGCCTGACGGGCAAAGCCGGGGCGGAAATCACGGACTATTCCGGCTCCGGTCTCATGAACCTGAAAACCGGCGCTTTCGACAAAAATTTATTAGACCTGTTCGGAATCGGCGACGTATGGGACGCACTGCCGCCGCTGTGCCGCGCCACGGAAATTGCCGGGAGTGTGTCGGAGGAAGCGTCGGCGCGTTGCGGGATTCCAGCCGGGACACCCGTTATCGGCGGCATGTTCGATATCAACGCCTGCGCAATCGCGGCGGGTGTCACAGACCCCGGCAAGGTCTGCATGATTGCCGGTACGTGGTCGATTAACGAGTACATCCGCAAGGAACCCGTATTAGACGGTACGGTACAGATGAACTCGTTATTTGCCCTGCCGGGGTATTATCTCATTGAGGAATCTTCGCCGACTTCGGCGGGAAATCTGACATGGTTCGTCAAGCAGATTATCCCCGAACTGGAAAGACAGGTCGAGGCCGACGGCGAAAACATCTATGACCTGTTGTCCGACGCCGTGGACAGCATTCCGGCGGACGAGTTCACGCCGCTGTTTCTGCCGTTCCTGATGGCGTCGAATGTCCACCCGAACGCCAAAGCGTGCTTTGTGGGAATCAGCGCGGCGCATACCCGCGAACATATGGCGCGGAGTATTTTTGAGGGCGTGACATTCTGTCACCGCTACCATTACGAACGCCTCTTGAAAACGCGTCAGACGCCGCCGACGGTCATTCGTTTAGCGGGCGGCGCGGCACGGTCAAAGGTATGGGCGCGGATGTTCGCCGACGTGATGCGGACACCCGTGGAAACGTTACAGGCGGAGGAAACCGGCGCGTTGGGAATCGCAATCGCCACAGCCGCCGCCACCGGGGAGTACGCGTCGCTGGAAGAGGCGACACGGCATATGGCGTCATTCTCGCCCACGATTTCCCCCGACGCCGCACGCGCCGATATCTACGACAAAAAGTATCAATTATATGTCCGGGCGATAGAGTGTCTGGACGGCCTCTGGGACGACATGCAGAAGGTCATCGACGGCAAAAACTGAAAACAACACTCCCCCGCGCAACGCGGGGGAGTTCGTTTATTGAAACTCCGGCGTGTTCTCGTCCTCCTCGTCGAAGCACTCACGCCCCAAAGCGGTAATTTGTGTTTTACCGGCCTGCCCGTACTGGTAGAGCTGGTCGAAAAACTCAATGGCACCGCGGATTTTCGTCCGCAACAGATAGCCTCCCGCCTCCGTGGCCTCGTAGACAGTCTCCGGCGAGACATCAGGCCGCCAGTCGTAGGCGCGACCGTGGAAGTCCTGAATACTCCGAAGAATGCCCAGCGTTTCCGTTTTGTTCAGCGGCACCAGTTCCGGGGCGCTTAACATGGTTTGCAGGGTGGATTGCGCCGCCTGTAAGGCCTCCGCGTCGTCGCAAAAGGCGCTTTGCACATTGTCAAACTCGTGCTTTTTGTCAATGACATCCTCGGCAAAGGAGGAACTCAGGGCAAACAGAGAGAATACTTTTTCCATGCGGGCGGAGGGGTGTAAAAAGCGTTGCATTTCCCGGTAACTCTTGGCGCGGGCGCGTTTGCCCATGCGTCCGATAAGTTCCGCCTCGTCGAACAAAATGACCCAGCCCTCACAGCCCAGCACCCGGAACAGGTGACTGATAAAAGCAAAATAATCCATACAGTGACGGCTTTTGCTGAAAGTCTGTTTGAATTTCGCGGGCGTGCCGGTAATGCGCCGGTAACTGCGCTTGATAAGCGCCCCGGAAACAAAATCCCCTTCCAAGTCCGCTAAAAACAGATTTCTCTCCTCATCGTTCTGCGTGTCCAGCAGAGCGCGCAGAAGATAGTACAGTTTATCCGTTTCCAGTTCGTGGGCGGCGTAGGCCAGCAAATCCCCCGCCGCGTGACTGCCGGCGCTGAGTTCCTCCAGACGGGCGCGGAAACCGGGTTGTCCGGCGTTGGGCAGATACGTTCCTGCCATCAGTTTTGGGTAGAGTAACCACGGCTTGTCCACGGGCGTTTCCTTGCCCAGCGAAACAAACGAAACTGCCATATTGGCGGCGAAAGCCATATTGAACGCCGTATTGAGTAAATGTGTTTTGCCCTCGCCGTAGCGGCCTGTGATTATCATGCCGTCAGAGTGACCGGTCTCCCGGACTGCGGTCAGGCGTTCCCGAAGTTTTTTCGTCAGCGCGGGGCGAGCCTCGGAGAAATATTCGCCCACCGTCCGGGAAGGTACCCCGGAGCGCAACGCCTCAATGACGTGCAGGGCGTTGAAATCAGACATCCGCCTCGCCTCCCTCCAACATCGTGCGATTGATGAGATACGGCAAGCCCAGACTGCCGAAACGTGAACGCTCTATCACACCGCGCACCGCTTCCGCATCCAAGGGTGCCGCGTCCACGCCAAGACGCCCTAACGCGTCGGACAGACGCCGGGACATGTTCAGCAATGTGGCCTCGTCGTAGGCCTCATCGGCGTAACGGTCCATGTCGATGATATCCGCGAAACGGTTAAAGCGTGTGCTGACCACCTCGTTTTGAATGCGAAGCCATAGAGCCTGATAGGATTTCAAGCCGTAACTTTCATTGTCCATGAGTTCCCGGTCAAAGCACAGCAGAAAGAGAATATGCCGCATGCTGTCAATATCGTCGATGAGCTGACGGATACTTTCGTAACTGTCCTCGCGGCGGAGCTTTGTATAGCGGCGCGGACTGTCGGCGGCGCGGTCGAGCAGGGTTTCCATGTCGTCAATTGTGACCAAAAGTCCGGGACGACCGCTCAGCCGGACAATTTCCGTCAGGGAGCGCAACAAATACCGGGCATTATAGCGGGTGATTCCCGCCGGGGACAGTCCCAGCGCCCGCAATTGGGAGAGTTTCACGCTTTTGTCGCCCCGCAGATAGGCCAGCAACAGTTCCCGGTTGACCGGTTCCAGTACCGGGTGTCCCAAAATTGCCCCGGTCAGCAGAGAACAGCAACCGGCAAAACAGTTATCCAGCAGGGGATTCCGGGTAAAGTAGCGCCGCAGGACTGTGCGAATTTCCCCTTTGGAGAGGGCGTCGCCCTCGCCCTGTTCCGTCAGATAGTCCATGAAGTTTCTGCCGTCCCCCACGACTGCCGGGTCATAGCCCATGTCCCGGATGATTTGCCGGGCGCAGTCGGAAAGAAGCGTCTCAAAGCCGCACTGACGGAAGATTTCCAGATACACTTCCCGAAAGTCATGGAGCCAGACTTCCCGCGCCGAAAAACTCACGCATAGATAGCCCATGTTCTCCGCACGGTTCCGCAGACGGCGGGCAAGGTGGGTTTTCCCACTGCCGGGGCGTCCGGTGATAAACTTAATCTTACTCCCGCCGGAGGGAATGTAGTCTTCCAGATAGTGAAGCGTGATAAAGTCCTCCAAGGAATCCAGCCCCACATTGATTTCCGCCAGTGTTCCGTTGTCGACCGGGACTTTGCCCTGTCGCAATTGTTCCGCGTTGCTTGCGTAACTCATCACGTTTCCTCGCTCTGGAGCGGGCGCAGAGTGCTGATGAAAGATTCCACGCCGCTTCGACTCAAAACACGAATGCCGTTGCCCTCCCGACTGGTGCCGAATGTATAGCGCCGTCCGTCTTTCGTGACCCAGCTTTCCGGGCCTTTTTCGTACAGTCGGGCAAGGTCGAAGGCATAGGAGAGCATGTCATAGTCTTTTCTTGCTCGCGCCGTGGGCGCAAGGCATTTGTAGATTTTGCTCAACGCCTGTGCGCTTCCCTCACGGGCGTTAGCGCGCAGACACGCCACAGTATAAGCCTCCGCCAGTTCCCCCATGAATACGCTTTCCCGGAAGGGAGCGTCATAGAGGCGTTCCTGTTTCTGCCGGATAGTTTCCGCCACGTAGGCCGGACGGCAACTGGGCAGTTTTTTCTTGTCCAGATAGACTTCCCCGCGGCTTTCGCCGTCCGCCAGAACGCGGAGTTTGAAGGGGAACATTTCATATACGCCCTTTTCCCCCTTGACATCAATGCCCTTTCCGGCGCAGGCCTCCAAAAGTTCCCGTGAAAACTCTCCGTCCGCGAGATAGGCACCGGCGTCAAAACTGTCCAGCGTTTCCCGCGCCCCGGCTATCCGTTGCCGTAACTGTTCCTGCGCGTCCTCCAGCGCGGTCAGATTTTTGCGTAACTCGACCAGATTGCCCGTCTCGGTATTTTTAAGCGCGGCCTTTTGCAGTCTGGTCACTGCGCCGGCGCTGTCCCGGAGACCCTTTTCCCACGGCTGCAACGCCTCGTATAATGTTTCATAGCCCATTGTGTTGTGTACCGCCTTTCCATAACGTTCCACAGAGTTGGATTTTGTGAAAATTATAGCCCATTTGACCGCCTCTGGCAAGAGTTTTCTTGCGACTATAAAGCGGACAAATTGCACATGAATTTGTTAAATTGACGAAAGCGGCTCACCCGCGTGAAATCTCCCGCATGACTTCCATCATGTCAAAGCCCTGTTCCAAAGCCGTTTCCGTCGCGGGGTTCGTCTCGCGGAGTAATTCGACAAGTACCGACAGCGCGTCATATTCCTCGCCGTCGCCGGGCGTATCGGGGAAAGGTTCCGGCACCACGACATTTCCCGCGCCGCTGGGCGTATCGGGGAAAGATTCCGGCACCACGACATTTCCCGCGCCGCTGGGCGTATCGGGGAAAGATTCCGGCACCACGACATTTCCCGCGCCGCCGCTGGGCGTATCGGGGAAAGATTCCGGCACCACGACATTTCCCGCGCCGCCGGGCGTATCGGGGAAAGATTCCGGCATCATAACATTTCCCGCGCTCTCCGGCATGCGGTACTCTGGAACTGTGTAGACATACAGCGGCTTTTCCCCCGACTTTCGCGGGAATACCTCCCGGAAATCCCCCGGTGACAGAATCTCCCCATTCACCGACCATTCCCCGGCACAAGCCCCTTGTGACATGGCCTCCTCCAACAGTCCACGGCTCCACGGACGCGGACAGCCCAAGTCCGGGAACATCCCGTGATAGTTCTCCCTATGGTAATCCGTGCAGAACAGCAGGCGGAACGGTTCCCTGTCCGGGCTGGCTTGCAGGTCGTAGAGGACACGTTTCCACATCTCCCGCAAGGCCTCACGGGTCACGGCTTCCTCTGTTTCCAGTACGCGGAACGGCTCCGAATCCGTCTCACGATACCGCACCTGACAGCGCCCGTCACGCTGAAAGACGACGATTGTACCGACATTCATCACACATTCCCCTGTCCGGACATTTCGCGGCGGTAGGTCTCGATACACGCGTCAATCTGGTCGCGGAACACGTCAGCACCTACTTGTAACATCGCGTCCCGCAAAGCACCCTCCACGCATTCGCGTTCGTAGGGGTCATCGCGCAGTCCGCTGGAGAAAAAGTCGTTTAACAAGGTTCCGTCCGTCACGCCGTGTTCCCGAAGCGAGCGTATGAGCGTTTCCACGGAGAAAAATTTCCGCATTCCCGACTGTCTGACCGCGTTCCAGAACTCCGGGTTGAGCGTCACGCCGTACTTTTCCTCCAAGCCCCGCACGTACACGCCCGAACCCACCGACGCGTATTTCAGACGTTCCTTTTCGTCCATGGCCTCGAAAAATCCGGGTGCCTCGTCGGGGATATTCTCCCGGATATGCTTCAAATACTCCTCGGTAGAGTCGAAGTCCTCCGGTTCCATGTCCAGTTCCGCCGCACGTTCTATTTTGCGCCCTAACTGTTCGGCGGTTTCGCTTCCGGGAACGTCCCGCAAGAGAAGTCTGGCGACGGTGGGAATAATGTCCACCACGAGCGCCTGTAGGATTTCCCGTACAGCCTCCGGCGCGGGAATACGCGCTACCAGAGGCCGCAGTACCGGGGCGATATTGGCGATAAAACGCGTTACCCGTACCATTTCGGGACTCGAAAACGCCTGTGTAATATTCGCCGCCGCCGTGGTAATGCCCTCCAACAGTGCAAGTCCTGTCTCTTGAATGCCATCGAACAAAATCATACAAAGTCCGCTCCTTCCCCGTCGTGTATGACTGTCTGCATAAATTTCCGGGCTTTCCGCTCCCTTGCCTGCTCCTGATTGTCAACTTTGCGCCCGTCCGCCCGGATATGCCGACAAATCCAGTCCGTGACCGCGTTTTCGTCCACGACACCGCGCCGGATGAGTTCGCGCAACAGTCCGCGCTCTCCGGCGGTTCGCTCCATCCACTGCGCCCGCTTCAAGGTCGGGTTGGAATCCCGCTTGCACTGCCGGAATCCCTCGTAGAGTGTCACAGGACCGTTTCGACACGCGAAAGCAAACGCTTCCTCCCGCGTTTCCGGCGACAGGCTTTCCAGCGACAGCGGCAAAAGTACCCCGCGCCCGTTATGTCCGTTGCCGTAATAGTAGTCGACGGCACGGCGGCGGAGTTCGCGCTTCTCGACATAGTTACTGGACGTGTCCGCCGCCGCCAAAACTTTCACCTGCACGGCCTGTTCGTACTCCCCCGCGTAGAGAACCGCGTAGCCTATCCGCAGACTGGACAGGAAACGCTTCTGGTCGTCGCTCAGGGCAATGGCGTTGCCGATTGCGTCCTTGTCGTCCTGCGCAAAGACGCGGTGGACAATCTTGGTGTTGGTGTTCTTGAGTACATCGTCGGCGAGCTTGTTCGGAATCTGGTCGGCAATCATCATACATACGCCGTACTTGCGGATTTCGGCGAGCATGTCCGTGAAAATTTCCACGCCCTGTTTTTTCGTGGGGGCGTCGCCGGGCTGGTACTTGCTAAGCAGTCTGTGCGCCTCCTCCAGAAGCAGAATACGCCCTTCCCGCTTCCCGGTTCTCTCGTAGCGCAGTCGAACCGCCTCCTGATAGCGGGCCATTATCAGCCCCATCAAAAATGACTTTTGCGCCCCGCTTCGGACGTTTTCCAGTTCCAAAATGACATTCCTGTCAAGCAGTTCCATGAACTCCACGGACTTCTGACAGTCGAGCATGCGCCCCCGTGCGCCTAAGAGCAGACTTTGCAGACGGGCGCGGATAGAGCCTATGTAGTCACGTTTGAGACGGTCATCGAATCCCTGTTCCTCGACTTCCTTGTCCACACGCGCCAGAAGGTCGGAGAGTGTCGGGAAAATTCCCTGTGACGCGCCGCCGGGGGGTTCGCTCCGGTCAATGTCCCAACCCTTTTCGCGGTAGCAGTTATAAAGCGCGCTTTCGAGCAGTTGCGGAATGGCGGCTTCCATGTCGAAGGCGGCTTCCAGACTTGCCCGGAAAATGTCCACGTGAGAACTGATACTTTCTCCCGGCAGAAGTTCAAAGGGATTGAAGCGGAACGGTGCGCCGCTTTCGTCGCCCAATGTAAAGACTATCGCGTTTTCCATGGTACGGTACTCGGTTTTTGCCGGCTCAATGACCCAGAAGGGAAGTCCGCTCCGCTTTATCAACGCCTGACAAGTCGTGGTCTTGCCGCTTCCCGTCACGCCGGAAATGAAAACGTGTCTGTCCAGCGCACGCTTGGACAGTGACACCGGCGTGTCCGTCCCGCTCCCGTCCTTGACAAGATACCCTATCGGCAGACGGTCTCCGTCCGGCATGGCGTTGCGTAAGCGCCGTTCACTTTCACGGCGTTCGTCCTCGCTCATGTTTTTGCGTCCGCTCTCGCGTACGCCCTCCGGCACCGTCAGCCCGAACGCGACTTCCTCGCGTACGGTCAACCCTTGCACTTCCTTGCGCGGAAGTCCCGCTATCATCGACAGTTCCTTTGTCGTCATCCAATTGCTCATGGGGAACCATTCGCCGGGGCGCACCTGTTGCGACAGCAACGCCCGCGACAATATTTCCGGCGTCGAAACCCGGCTTTGCAGACGGATTTCGGGTATTTGCAGATTCTGGATTGTCTCCCGCTCCTCTTGGGATACCGATACCGCCCGCAATGGCACGCGGTTTTCCTCCCGCCCGGAATACAACGCCAATACCGTGTTTTCCAGTCTGCGTTGACTGGTCGGGGTCTCGGACATGACATAAAACGCCGTGTGGAACGCCCCCTTGCCGCGTCCGTAGTCCAGCCGCCCCGCAATGACTTTGTCCATGTACTCCGCCCACTGTTGGGCAAGTTTGTTAGGGGCTTCCCATGAAAGTGATTCGCTCTCGTCACGGTGTCCGGACGGTTCGGAACCTCCGTGCCGCCCGCGGCTTAACTGCTTGCCGCTCCGCATAACCGGCGCGAGTGTCTCATAAGCGGCGTGTAACCGGCGTTCCGCCTCGGATAGTTCCCCGGTCTCCATGGCGCTGGCAATCACCAGCGCGCCGAACTCACTGCCCTGCATGACATCCGTCAGGCGGTCGACACTCTGGAAACGTTCGTCCTCCTTGACACTCCCCGGTACCCCCTCCATGCGCGTAATGTAACGGAATTTCCGCAGACGTTCCAATACCCGTTGATTCTGTACGGGTTCCAGTCTCCGAATGTCGCTGCCCCGGTAGTTCCCCGTCAGACTGGCTTGTAAAAGTTTCGTCCCCAGTTCGGGGATGATAATTTCCGTCTCGCGCTGACCGCGCCGCGACAGGCCGTAATAAAAATGTACGCCCAGTCTATCGCCCAGCAGTAAATACAGAAAGTTCACGCCGGGAACGCGTACCGCGCTGAGTACAATTTCCAGCGCTTCCTTCCACGGTGCCTCCTTCTCGTAGGTGATTTTCTTGACCTCGAAAAACACCCTGTCCCGTTTCAGCAACTCCTCCGGCTTTCGGAAACCCGCGTCCATGTTGGACAGACTGTAACGTTCCGGGTCACGCAGAAGCTCTAACATTTCTGTGGCGTCCCGTGCCTGTTCCTCGTGGTCTCTCTCGAAATCTAACAGCTTTATATCGGTCTCCCCCTTTCCACGTCATTCCAGCCGTATCGCCCCGGAATGCCACTCGTATTCGCCGCGCTCCGCCGCCTCCAGACTTTCCGCCACCGCGCACTCGATTTCGTCCGGGCTGACAGGCCGTAGATAAATATGCCAAGCCTCGTTGACGTACCCGCACGGAATCAGTATCTGCCGTGCGCGTGTCTCCCAGACCGACACGCCGCTTTGGGGCTTGTCCGCCTGATACGTCCCCGCCGCCGGAGAGTCCGTGTAGAAGAACGAAAAATCCTCCTCCCCGGCGTCCCAGTATTCGACCCACTGCCCGTACCCGCTCCGGGGCGTCAGCAACGGACATAAACAGTCCCAGTCGTCGCTCTCGCCCACCCAGAAGCGGAACCGTATTTCCTCCTGTGTCCGGGTTTTGTCGATGGCCTTGATATTGCTCCCGCTCCGGGTCAGAAGCAGTCCCAGCGCGACGCCGGTTTTACCCGTGCAGTTTTGCGGCTCGCTGTCGGGCGCGCCGTCCTCCCGGATACGGCGTTCGGCCTCCTCCGAACCCAGCGGCGCGAATATCTCAAAGAATGTGTCGGGCGGGTCGCCCCTGTGATGTTCGCCCCAAATCCCGCGCATAGCCCGGTTAAGTTCGTCAATCCGTGCGTGGATACACTCACGGAAAATTTCGGATTTCGCGGAGTTCCCCGCAAGGAAAATATCCATCACCGGCGAATTGCCCTGCCCGTTCCCCGTCCACTGCAACGCGAACGCCTTCACCATGCCCACAAACTGTGTCACGCCCTCCTCAATCCGGCCGCGAATCAGTTCAAGCAGTTTCGGGACAGAGACGTTTATCTGTACATGTTTTTGTGCGCCGTCCTCGTTGAACAGCGGGATTTTCGCCGCGCCCGATACGTCGATGTCGTAGCCGCCGCCCGCGCCGCCTTCCGTATAATAACCGTTTTCCGCGTCGCCTTTCAAGTTCCCCTCCCACACCGGGCGGAGCAGTTCCGACAACGTGCGAATGTTGACCTGTGCTTCCAGCGTATTGTCAATCAGGAACTCGAAACCGGGTTCCGGCGTCAGCCACGGCGGACAGGTGAATTGAATCCCTTCTTTGCGGAGTGTGCCGGCGTTGTCGCGGAAAGTCTGACAGGCCATTTCCCAGAGCAGATTTTCCCCGCCGAGATGTTGCGAACCGCCGTAGGAAAGGTGTTCGATGACGTACCGGACACCGCGCCGCCGTTCGTTGTTCTCCGGCCTGCGCCATATGCCGAGGTCGAAATCAGACGTGCCGCCGCCGAAGTCGAATACCGCGAAGCGTACCGGTGCGCCCGGCTCCGGCTTCACGCCGAACTTTTTCAGCGCACACACCGCGTAGGCCGCCGGTTCCGCCGCGCCCTCCCGGACGTAGAAAGAATCCATACATTCCCTGTCGTCCAGAATACTTTGAGGCAGCGACTTTTTCAAGCCCGCTTCAAAACTTTCGAGAATTTTCCGCCGCGCCGCTTTCGAGTAGGACACCGGGAACGATAACAAATACTTCAAATATATTTTGCCCGTGCGCATGTTGTTAATATACAGGCCGATATAATAGGCGTAAAAGGCAATGGGATTCAGTCCGGGCGGCGTCTCCTCCTCCATGCCGACCGCGTAACAGACTTCGGAGTTTTCCGCGTCCTCCTCCGATTCCAGAAAAGGCCGTAATTCTTTGGGCGGCTTCTTTTCGTCGATGGCGCGGCGGTCCATGATGTGAACGCTTTTGCGCGAACCGCTCGCCCATTGTTTCAGTTCCCCGAAAAACGACGGCAGATAAACCGGGCCGTCCGTCGCGCTTAACTCGTTGCGGGCGTTCAAAGCCGTGTGGGATGTGTTCACGTCCTCCCAACGGGTCATAGGGCGTCCGGCGCGGGCGTGGAAGTCCGTTAAAAAGCGGTCTAAGTCGATAAATTGCAAAATAGTCGGGTTTTCGTACTGCTTCCGGCTTAACTCGCTTCTGTAGTCCCCAGTCCCGACACGAACCAAGTCAAGTTTCCCGTTGGTCATGCGGGCGACTACCGTACTTTTTGTGCCGAAGTCAATACCGATAATGTCATTCCACGCCACATCAAGTTTTGGCGGACGGGCGTAGACCGGCGTTTCCAGCCGGACAGTTTCGCCGTCGGAATTGTCCCGGATACGCTCCCACAGTTCCCATAAGCCGCCGTTCGGATTCTCCAACTTGCGCCGGTTCTCCGGGGTGATGTCCGCCCGGACAAAATCCGCCCGCAACAACTCCGTAATGGCGGCTTGACTTTTGTCGGGGACAACCGGCGCGGAATCCTCCGGGATATTCAGCACTTCGTCGGCGATACTGCCAAGCGCCGCTTGTAATTCCTCGCCTTTCAGGTTTTGCAAGGCCTTTGTCACCACGATTTCCTGATTTTCCACGTTCAGGAAACCGCGCTCTATCATCCGGTAAAGCGACTGCAAGTCCGCTTTTTGCTTTTCGTCCATGCCGGACGGTATCATAGCGTTGCGGAGTACGTACCACATCATGGGCTCCGAAAGATGAATTACATGCGCTACGATAGTCTGACAGGCTCCGCCGGAATATTCATAGCAAAAATGACTTGAGTTATAACGGTTATCTTCAAGAACCGCGATTCCCTTACTTCCGTTAGAGCCGAACAGGTTCTTGAGATAGGGAATTTTCTTCCGTTCCTCCTTGGACAGGCTGTCCAAAATTTGTTTCGCCTCCGTGAACGTGGGAAGAGTAAGAGTGGGATTGCGGAAAGCGGGAAATTTCACATCTCCGCGGCCACGGGCAAAGGGACTGGAACTTCCATCCTTCCAGTCAAGCCGAATAGCCAGCTTGTCGCTGAAAATATTCTCCATCAAAACACCGCGCAGACCGCCCGGAATCCAGACATCATAATTGTCAAAAAAGACATTGCCCGTCTGCAAAGTGTTGTACAACGCCCCTAAAACCTCCGACAGCTTTTCCTTTAACTTCCGCTCGTCGAATACGCCGTCCGTCACGGGAGGCGCGGGGCGTTCCGGTTTGTCCGCGCCCGCGGGTATCTCGTACACGGCCTTGACTTTGATATCGTTCATGACGACATTCCCCCCTGTTCGCCGACTGTGACCACACATTTCCGCGCCGCTTTCTTCTCCTTGCGGTTCCATATCCCCGGCAAAAGGACTTTGGCGACGTTCCCCGAATGCTGACTGCCGCCCTTTGCGCGTATATGCCGTTCCCCGTCGAAACGGTCTCCGGCGCGGTCGTCCATCCATTCCCAAACCGGCGCGTACATCGTGGAATTGTACTGTTTCAGCAAAAAGCGCAGTACGTCCAGCAGAACCGCCCATTCGGGACTGTCCGTCATGCCCGGACACTCGCAAGCGTTCCGCATTTTCTCCCACAAGGACGTAATCGCGTTGGCACTCCCCCCGCACAGCAGAAAACGCGTCGGCGTGTCCGTGGGGAGAATCTCCCGCCATTCGCTGTCCGCCTTGACCAGTTCCAGTGTACGGTAACGGTCGTAGATATCCAGCAGTTCCGAGAAGGGTTCGAGTTTCGCTCCCAAGGCGGCGTTGTCGCGTTCCAGCGCGTTGTACTGTGCTTGCAAGTCGGCGTTGTCGGCGTTCAGTTCGCCAAAGCGCTTTTGCAAGTCGGCCTTTGCGGCGGTCAGTTCTGTGACTTGTTCTTGCAAAGCGTCGTTGTCAGCAGTCAGTCTACTGACTTCTTTTTCCAGTTCCGCTACTTTGCCGTTGTCGGGAGAAGGCGCGGGAAACGCTTGATAGTTTGAGCGCGTTTTCTTAAGCTCTGTTACCTCATTTGCAAGCGTTGTCACAAGCCCTGCCAGTTTTTTGTGTTGCTCTTCAAGGTCTGCTACTCTACGCTGAAAAGCCGTCCACTCATTTGGATTAACAACCATAAAATTTCTCCTCATTGTGCGCGTCAAAGCCCTCCAAGACGCGCAAAGCGTCCTCGTAACCGTGCCGGACACGTTCACGGGTAATTTCCGGGGTCAGTTCAAACACCGCCAAGAAATCGTCGTCGAACCCGGAACCGGGACGCACTACCCGAAATTCACACAGTTCGGTACTATCCCCGGACGGTATACGCCACGGACGCCCCTGTTTCCGTTTCAGGTCTACAACGATAAATTTTCGGAATCCCTCCCGATAGAGCGGGAAAATCGGAACATTGTCGTAAAAGCCGCCGTCGTAATAGGCTTTGCCCCGGAATGTCACCGGGTCGTAGGCCGGGGGAATCGCCGACGAGGCCATAAGTAACCGCGTCATGTCCATATTGGACAGGCCGCGCCACGAAATATAGTGGGCGGTTTCGTCGGAGATTGCGCCGGGGAAAGACGGCGTTTCCGGGTCGAGCAGTCCCGGCAGGAGAAACGGAACTTCCTCCAGCGGCGTGACAGCGGAGTACAGCGCGAACTCCCGGAATGTGTCGGGGCTGATGGACTTGATGACGGGCAGTAAATGCCGTTCAAGTTCGGGCTGGGAGATGAAAATGTCCTCCATGATTTCCAGCAGTTCCGGCGGGAGTATACTTTGTCCGTGCCGCCGCCCGTAGGCGCGGGTAATGCGTTCGATTTCGGCGCGCTGGACGCGGCGGAAATCCGGGTCACTGAGCTGTAACCAGAGTTCGTAAGCCTCGCGCCAGTCGCCGCGCAGAAATAACGGCGTGTTAATCGCCCCGATGGACACGCCCGAAATACCGGTCACTTGCGCGGCAAGTCCGCTTTCGCACAAAGCCCGCCAGACGCCTACCTGATAGGCTCCTTTCGCGCCGCCGCCCGCCAATACAAGCCCGATTCCCGTCCGGGGCTGTTGGGTCAGGAACGTTTTCAGCGCGAAGTACAACGCGCTTTCCGTGTCGCAAATCTGTTCACCGTCGCGGACATTGCGCACTCTCGCGCTATGGGACGCCTCGTCAGTCTCGATGAACCAGTCCCCGCACGTCACCCGCGCCCGCCAGTGTCCGGCGTCCGGCACCGGCGACCAGTGCCCGTAAGCCTTCACAAATTCCGCTAAGGCGCGTGGGGTTATCCGTTTTGATATCCTGTTCCAGTTCATAGCGTTTCCCTATTCAAAGCGAATCTTGAACGGCGGCGCGGGGTTCGACTCCGGTTCCGGCGGCGTTGCCGCTTCCGGCTCCGACTGAAACCCGCTTTCCGGTTCCGATGGCGCTGCCGGTTCCGGCTCCGACTGAAACCCGGTTTCCGGTTCCGGCGCGGGAGAAATCCCGGTTTCTTGCTCCTCCTGTTTCTGACGCTCATTTTTGACCAGCACTTTGAAATCGTCAATAAGGTCGTCAATCGGCGGGATGTCGTCGCCACGCCCGGCTATGCCGGATAAGAGCTTGATATAGGCTTCTCCCATAACCAATGTGAGGGTTCCCGCCGTGGTCGCGGAGACAGCGCCTCCGGCGAACGTACCCGCAAACGGTATCACTTTCAGTACGGAGGAAACCACCGTTTTTCCGATGAACGCCGCCCCGCTGACGTTCAACGCCGCGTAAACCAAGGAAGTCAAGGCGCTTTTTTTCAGGTCAAAGCCGAATACGGCGGTAATACCGCCCAGCATGGCGACCTGTTCCCCGATTAACGGAATCATATCGACAATGGGCAGAGGGATTCCGCCTGTCACCGCGGCGGCGGCTGTGGTGGCTCCGACAATTGCGTGTGCTTTGACCTGTTTTTCCTGCAAGGAACTCTCCGACATAAACGCTCCTTTCTCCGCGATATGCCCTGTCTTTACATATTCCAGATATTTTATCACACGGCGGAAAGCTATGCAACACGTTTCACCCGGCTTTCATTACGATATCCCGACGGGACGAGTTGCGTATTACGCTTTCCGCCGCGCTTGCGCGACGTATCAGCCCTTATTCTGGCTCTCGACAAGACGCGTGGCACCGTACATTTCACGGAGTTTCGGCTTTTCGATTTTGCCCGTGGGGTTGCGGGGAACGTCGGAGAAGATTATCTTCCGGGGACGCTTGTAGCGCGGGAGTTCCATGCAGAAGTCTTGGATTTCCTGTTCGGAACAGGTCTCGCCCTCGCGGACTTGGATAATGGCGGCGGCAATTTCGCCCAGTCGCGGGTCAGGCAGTCCGATAACCGCCACGTCATGAATTTTCGGGTGAGTGTGCAGAAAGTCCTCAATCTGTACCGGATAGAGATTCTCGCCGCCGGAGATTATGACATCCTTCTTACGGTCTACCAGAAAATAGAATCCGTCGGGGTCTTGTTTTGCCATGTCACCGGTGTGGAGCCAGCCGTCTTTCAGGACTTCCGCTGTGGCCTTGGGGTCGTGGTAGTAACAGCGCATGACGCCGGGTCCCTTCACGCACAGTTCGCCCACGTCGCCGGGTTGTACGGGCTTGTCCTGTTCATCGACAATCTTGCACTTCCAGCCGAAACCCGGTACGCCAATCGCGCCGACTTTGTGAATGTTATCCAGTCCCAAATGCACACAGCCCGGCCCCGTCGACTCGGACAAACCATAGTTTGTATCGTACTTGTGGTGGGGGAAATACTCCATCCAACGCTTAATCAGCGACGGCGGCACGGGCTGCGCCCCGATGTGCATTAAACGCCACTGCGAAAGCTGATAATCTTCTATGCGCAATTCGCCCCGGTCGAGCGCCGCCAGCAAGTCCTGACACCACGGCACCAGTAACCAGACAATGGTACAGCCCTCCCGCGTGATGGCCTCCAAAATCGCCTTGGGCGAGTTGCTTTTGAGCAGAACGGCCTTGCCGCCGGTGTAGAGGGAGCCGAACCAGTGCATTTTCGCGCCGGTGTGGTAGAGCGGCGGAATGCACAGAAACACGTCGTCATGGGTAGTCTCGTGGTGTACGGCCTCCATGCGCGCCGACTGTAACAGCGCGGTGTGGTCAAGCAGAATGGCCTTGGGAAATCCGGTCGTGCCGGACGAGTAGTAGATAGCGGCCTCGTCGGTGTCCTGTACCAGAATTTTCGGCGCGGCGGACGAACAGTTTGCGGTGGCGTCGTTGTAACTCTCGGCGAACGACGGACAGCTTTGACCGACAAAGAACAGAATCCGGTTCAGGCCGACACTGTCCGCAATTTCCTCCACGCGCCCGATGAACTCCGGCCCGAAAAACAGGACATCCGCGTCAGCTAATTTCAGGCAGTATTGGATTTCGTCCGCCGTGTAGCGGAAGTTCAGCGGCACCGCGACGGCACCCGTTTTCAGGACGCCGAAGTAAATCGGGAGCCATTCCAGACAGTTCATGAGCAGAATGGCGACTTTCTGACCCTTGCGGACGCCACGCGACAGTAACAGATTCGCCACGCGGTTTGCCTTCTCGTCGAACACGCCCCATGTAATCTGCCGTACGTACGGCGTGGGGGCGGTGGGCTGGATGAGTTCGTATTCCTTCCACGTGACGCGGGGCGCTTCCTGTATGTCGGGGTTCATCTCGACAAGACAGATTTCGTCGCCGTAAAGTTTGCTGTTGCGTTCCAACAGGTCGGTAATGGGCATAAAAAATACATCCTTTCTGTAATATAAAGGGGGAAATCCCCGGTTTTTACGCTTTCATGGTTTTTCCCTCTAAAGCAACCGTAAGCATAGCCCATTCGGCGCGGATTGTCAAGCCCAATTTCAGCCGGACATAGATTCGTTGTCCATGTCGAAAAAAGTTGTTTACAAATCGTCCCGCTTCTGGTAAAATGAATCCATGTATCATACGCGTTACGCGTCTGTCCGAAAAGGAGGGGAATCACCGGACATGCGCTTTGTATCGGAGTTGAGAACATCCCAAGTTAAAGGAGGTACAACATGGAAAAGCAACTCATCTGGAAAACCGTGGGCGCGTGTGCCGTGGCTGTGGCGCTGATAGCGGTCTGTGGCAAGTTCGCGGGTACGGAAGTCACGCAACAGCGCAACAGCGCCCCCGACAACGCCGGAAGCGTCGCGGCAATCCCGGTCGAAACTGAAACCGAAACCAAAACAGGCCCCTTGACCCGCGCTGATATCCAGTATCAGAAATTGACGGCTCCCGCGCCTACCAGTAAGGACGGCACCATCAACGCCGCCGATTGGTCGGCCTACTATCCCTACATCGCCGCAACCATGGGCGACAGCACCAAAAACAGTTACGTCACGGACTATCTCGAACAGGACCCGTATCTGGTCAACATTTATGAGGGCTACGGCTTCGCCAAGGACTACGGCAGCGCACGCGGACACGAATACTGTCTGACGGACGTGGCGAAAACACAGCGTCCGCACCCGAAAGCCAATTGTCTGACCTGCAAGACCCCGAACTTTGCCAAACTCGTGGACGATATGGGCGTCAGCGCGTACTCCATGCCGTTCGACGAGGCAATGGCCATGATGGAGGAAAATGTCAGTTGCTACACCTGCCACGGCAACGGCGGCCCCGCCAATCGCGGCTCGTTGACCGCCACGCACAACTATGTATATGAAGCGCTGGGCAACTCCATAGGCGAAATTGACCCCGCCGTGCTTGTCTGCGGACAGTGCCACATCGAGTATCACTTCACCACGTCCGACAGTGAAACCATGATGCCCTATCACAACCGCGCCAGCATGACCCCGGAAGCGATTCTGGAATACTATAACAGTATCAATTTCTATGACTGGATACAGGAAAGCACCGGCGCGAAAATGCTCAAAGCCCAACACCCCGAAATGGAAACTTTCCTCTACGGCAAACACGCCGACCTGTTGACTTGTTCCGACTGCCATATGCCCATTGAGACCGCCGACGACGGCACGGTGTATCACAGTCACTATCTGGTCAGCCCGCTGGAGAATGAAACCCTGCTGGAAACCTGCGCCGTCTGCCACGGACGCACGGATATGGTCAGCTTTGTACACAGTTTACAGGAACGTGTCACGGCGCGGGAAACCGAAGTCGGAAACAAGCTCTCCGGTCTCAAGGACGAAATTGTGAAGGCCAAGGCCGGCAAGATGAAAACCAAGGACTTGGACGAATTGCGGCAGATGTACCGGGAAGCGCAGTGGTTCTTTGATTTCTGCTACGTCGAGAACGCCGAGGGCGCGCATAACTCCGAACTCGCGTTCCGGTGTCTGGACACCTCCGAGGCTAAAATTGAGGAAGCGTTAGCGTTCCTGAACGCCCACCAGTAACCGGTAACGGGATTCCCCCATAAATCCCGTAACATCACGGCGGAAGTCTCGTATTTCCGCCGTGGTTTTGTGTAAGGAAAGAAATTATGACGAATGTCAAGAAAATCTGGAAATTCCTGTCCTCCATGCGTTTCGCAATCATTTTACTGGCGCTTCTGGCGGTGTCCTGCGCGGTGTCAAGCCTCGTCACGCAAGGACAGACTTATGAATGGTACGCGGCGCGTTACTCCCCACGGACAGCGGCAGTCATTTTAGCGCTTCATCTCGACGACGCCTTCCATAGTTGGTGGTTCGTACTGCTCAGCGCGTTTCTGGTACTGAATCTGCTCTTGTGCAATCTGCTCCGGTTCCCGGCGCTCTACCGCCGCACCCGTGACACCGTAATCCGTCCCGACGCCCCCTCCGACGCGCAAGCGGAAAATGTACAGAACCCGGAAGCGGTCTTTTCGGCTCTGCGGATGTCGCGTGTACGGCGTACGACCACCGGCGACGGGCGCGAATTGTGGTACGCGTTCAAGAATCGGGCGGGATTGTGGGGCGCGTGGATTTGTCACTTGGGGATACTGTTCCTGATACTGGGTTTCAGTCTAGGACAGGCCACGCGTCAGGAATACGCCGTCTACGGCGTACCCGGACAGACACGCGCCGTCGCCGACACCGGTTTGAGCGTCACTATCGACGATTTCCGCGTAGACCTGCGCGACGACGACACAGTAGAACAGTATACGGCGGACATCACGGTGACAAACACGGATTCGGTACGGGAAAGCGCGTCCGTAAGTGTCAACGCCCCGGCGCGGCTGTTCGGCATGACCTTCTATCAGAACTCGACCGGCTGGGCGGCGACTGTCCGTATCACGGAGAACGGCGAGCCGCTACAGGAACAAGTTCTTTGTGCCGGGGAATATGTCCCGGTCTCCGACAAGCCCGAACTCGTGATTTATTTCACCGCCTTCTATCCCGACTACGAACTGATTCCCGGACAGGGGCCGCATACCCGTTCCGGACAATTGAACAATCCCGCTTATCTCTACACGGTCTATTATCACGGGGAAATCCTCGGCATGAATGCCCTCATGGAGGGAGAAGAACTGACTATTGACGAGTATACCGTCACATTCTCCGAACCCCAAAATTACACGCTGATTCAGATAAAACGGGATTCTTTCGCGTGGCTGGCGCTCATCGGCGGACTGGTGCTGACACTCGGACTGTTTTTAGCGTTCTACGTTCAGCCCGTGACACTCTGGGCGGTACGCACTCAAACCGGCTGGACAGTCTCCGGCGTTTGTAAAAAGGGCGGCGTCCTGTTCCGCGAACAGTTCACACGCGCCGTCAGTCAAGGGGGAAATCAAGTTGCTTTACGTTGAAAACACATTCTTTACGGCGGTCATGCTTTTGTACTTCGCCTCGATGATATTCTATTTCCTGTTCGTGGCGGTCAAGCGTGACAACCTCTCCCGCGTGGCGCTGGTTTTGCAGACAGTCGGCTTTGCGCTTCACACTGTCGCCCTGATTTATCGCGGCGTCACGGCCGGACGCCTCCCCATGACCAATCAATATGAGTTCGCCACGTCCTTCGCGTGGGGTCTGACACTCGTCAGCCTGATATTTGTTATCCGGTTCCGCTTCCCGGTGCTGGGCGTGTTCGCCGCGCCGGTGACGTTCCTTGTCATCGGCTACGCCGCCATGCAGTCGAAAGAAGTCAAGGAACTTATGCCCGCTTTGCGCAGTCGCTGGCTTGTGTTCCACGTCTCCACGGTGATTGTCGCCTATGGCGCGTTCGGGGTGTCGTTCGTGCTGGCGGTGATTTTCCTGTTGCGCGACCGCGTCGCAAAGGGCGGCTTCCTTGACACCCACATCCCCTCCAACGAGAAACTTGACATTATCAGTTACCGGAGCGTGGCGCTGGGACTGCTCTTTCTGACATTTACGATTGTCACGGGGGCAATCTGGGCGGAACAGGCGTGGGGCAGTTACTGGTCTTGGGACCCTAAAGAAACGTGGTCGCTTGTGACATGGATTGTCTACGCCGCGTATTTGCATTTACGCTTACGGCGCGGGTGGCAGGGAAAATCCGCCGCGTTATTCGCCGCGTTAGGCTTCGTGTGCGTCATGTTTACCTATATCGGCGTGAATACGTTCCTTCCGGGCATTCACAGTTACGCCTGACAGAAACGGGACGGCCTTTCATCAGGCCGCCCCGCGTTTTGACTTGTCATGAGTTTTTGCGTTCTTTTTTCCAGAGGCCTAACAGAACGGCGGTCACGAGTGACCCGACGCCCAAAGCGACAATATACAGCAGCGGACGCCCCATCACGGGCAGGACGAAAATTCCGCCGTGCGGCGCGGGAAGCGTACAGCCGAACAGCATGGACAGTCCGCCCGCGACGCCCGCACCCGCCATACAGCACGGTATCACCCGGAAAACGTCCGTGAACACGTACGGCAACGCCCCCTCCGTGATAAACGACAGTCCCATGAACAGCGTACCGGGGCCGCGTTCCCACTCGTATTCCGAATACTTGCCGCGGAACAGCGCCATAGACAGGAAAATCCCAATCGGCGGCACCATGCCCCCCGCCATCACCGCCGCCATTACGTCGGTATAGCCCATGTCAAGTCCGCGTATGCCGTACTGGTAGGCGACTTTGTTGAGAATGCCGCCCATGTCCGAGGCCATCATCATCCCGGAGAGCGTCCCCGCCAGCACGGTATTTTTCCGTATGACGAATGTCAGAAGCGCGGTAAGCAGTTCCCCCACCGCCTTGGAAACCGGCGTGATTATCAGCCACGACACCAGTTGCATGAACAGCAGATTGAACACCGGATAAATGACAATCGGCGCGGCCTTGCGTACGAATTTCGGGAGCCAGCCCGTGAACTGCCGCATTTCACTGGTCAGAATCCCGGCGGCGAATCCCGCCACCATCGCCCCGATAAATCCCGAATGACTGTCAATGGTCATGTACCCGCCGACGAACCCCGCCATAAACGCTTCCTCTCCGGCGATTCCGTAGGCCATGAACCCGGCAAAGACAGGAAGCATGAAATTAAAAGTTGTGCTTCCGATTTGTTGCAGAACCGCCGCCGTAGAGGTAATCGAGCCCAACCGGGCGCGGGTCGCCAGCGGGAGCGCGGAGAGGTCAAGCGAGGCCGCGTCGAACAGAAACGCCAGCCCGATGAGAATGCCGCCTCCCGCCACAAACGGCGCCATCCAGCGTACGCCTAAAATCGTACTTTTAATCAGGTGTTCCCGCACGTATGCCATGAACCGTTCCCGGAAATGGGTTCCCGGACGCGCCGCGACTGTCCGGGGACGTTCCGCCGCCTTCTGCGGAATCACGAACGATTCCGCGTGGACAATCGCCTTTTCGACCTTGGATTTGACCGCCCCCGCCAGTTCCATGACCGGAACAACGCTTCCCCGGTAGAGGCTTGCCCGGTTCCGTCCGGCCTCTTTCGACTTGTACAACGCCGCGTCCGCCTTTTCCGACAGTTTCGCCAGCGTCACGCCCTGTACAACCGGCGTCACGCCCGCGCTGATTGTCATACGGAATCCCTCTTCCGGTTCCGACGCCTCCATGACCCGGCAGAGTTCGGAAAGCGCCGCTAAAGCGTCCTCACCGTCCAGCGGCAGAACTCCGATGAACTCGTCACCGCCCCAGCGTCCGGCGAAGCCGCCCTTGTCGCGTATCATGTCCTGAATCCGCGCCGACAACAGCCGGAGGGCATTGTCTCCCGCCGCGTGACCGTAGTTGTCGTTAATCTGCTTGAAAAAGTCGATGTCGAGCAGGAAAAGCGACGATTCCGGGATGTGTTCGGCGTCCATGAACTCCCTGAAGCCCACATTGAACGATTTCCGGTTCCGAAGGCCTGTCAACTCGTCGGTGGTCGCGTACCGGATGATTTCGCGGCGGTACTTGATGATGATATTCACAATCAGCACCGTGATAATCCCCATCAGAATGAAGTCCAAGCCTATCAGCAACATCAACTGCCGCCGCTGAACCGCCTGCAAGGCGCGTCCCTGATGAATGAGCGTCAGAGAGAACGCGCCGCCATACAGAGGCCGTACAATACAACAGTCCTGCGCCAGATAAAACACATTTTTTCGTCCCATCCAGAAGAGAACACCGTTTTCCGGCACATTTTCGGGACGTTGCCGGGTGTCCGCCTCGCCGCTGTCATAGCACACATTCCCGTCCGCGTCCGTAATCCAGAAACGCATACGGAAAGAATCCCCGTTTTCCTGAAAAAAGGAATCCACCATTTCGCGGGAAATCGTCCCGGCGCGGATGTCGTCCGGGGAGATATGCGACTCGAAGCCTTCCACCAAAACAGAGGAAAGCATATTTGTTTCTGTTTCCGCGGAAACGCGCAGGGCGTCCGTACTCAGGGCGGAGAAAATGAGGGCGTTGCCGATAAAGGCGGCGGCGATAATTGCCAGTATCATGACAATCTGAACGTTGCGGTTTCGTTCTTTCATGGGCGTTCACTCCCCGGAAACAGATTTGATTGATTATAACACAGCCTTTCTTTTTTGTACAGGGGGCGCGGCGGATTTTACATATTCTTAAAAAGTTGGCGTTTCCTCGTTGTGGGATATCGCACAAAAATGTATATCTGGGCGTTTGTCGGTATTAAGAACAAAACAAACGTCCCGCCGCCGGGAACGGGACGCCTGTTATTCTCATGTTTCAAGTTGGATGATACGGTCATAGAGAAGTATGTAACGGTTCTCAATGACATAGTTGCCGTGATAGTGTCCGAAAAACCAGCAGTCGAACGTACACTTCCGGGAGACCTCTTCCAGAAAGTCGGTCAGCGCGTTGACCAGATAGGAGCCGGTCGCCTGCGCTTCTTTGAGGTCGAACAGATTTTGTATGGACGTGGGCGCGCAATGCGTCACGATGTAGTCCACAGACCATCCGGCGCGTTCCAGTGTCTCCCGTGCGGCGCGGTACTCGTCCTCCGACGGCAGTTCCTGCGGCCACCACGTTTCGCCGCGTATCCAGTAGACGTTTTTCCGGTACTCGTGCCACTTCCGCCGGACGGCAAACAGCGGGTCGGCGCGTTCCAAAACCGGAATGTCCCGACTACTCGCCCCGCCCATCGTGAAGAAGCGTTTGCCGTCGAGGTTGAATATCTGTCCGCGCTGTAACAGTCGGATAGAAGGCCGTACGCGCCGCGTCAGGCCGCCGTGCCACTCCTCAACCGGACACATCGACAGGCGCGTGTAGTTCTCGTGATTGCCCGACACAAACAGTGTCGTAAACGGACGGGCGTCGAGCCAGTCCAACAACTCCGCCTCTTCCGGACTGCCGTCCCAGACGCCGCCGAAGTCGCCGCATATGACCACGTAATCCGTTTTTTGTAACCCGGACTGTTCCGGGAAAGCGTCCTCCTGAAACCGGGAGAAATCCCGGTGGGTGTCGCCCGTGAGATAAATTGACATGGGATTTCTCCTCAATTTCTCCGAAAACGGCGGAAAGTCCCCCGGCACGAAGCCGGAAAGACTTCCCAAAACCTCAGTCCACGATGTCCACGGAAACACGCTGTCCGGCCCGCTGACCGCATGCGTAAAGGAGTTTCCGAATTTCGCGGGCAATGCGTCCCTGTCGTCCGATGACCTTGCCCATGTCGTCGGGCGCGACGCGCAGTTCAAGCGTCAACTCTTGGTCGCGCTGGACTTCCGTCACGCTGACGGCGTCGGGGTGTTCCACAAGGTTCCGCGCAATGTAGATTAATAAATCTTTCATGCGTCCTCCGGAATCAGCTCAGAACCTCGACTTTTTTGAGCAGGGAGCGGACAGTATCCGTGGGCTGTGCGCCGGACTTAATCCACGCCTTGGCGCGGTCGGTGTCGAGCTTGATTTCCGCCGGGGACACACACGGATTGTAGGTGCCTAATTCCTCGATGAAGCGTCCGTCACGGGGGAAACGGGAATCCGCCACGACGACGCGGTAGAAAGGTGCCTTTTTCGCGCCCATGCGGCGCAGTCTGATTTTAACCATGGTAAACCTCCAAAAGTCAATCCATACATAAGACGGAATATCTATAAACGTGCGAAAGACGCTTATATACTGTTGAGTGTTATTTCAGGCGCTTTTTCCGCCCGAATCCGTACATTTTCCCGGCACCACGCGGCGCGCCGCCGCGTGCGGGCGGCATGAATCCGCCCCGGCTGCCCTTGCTGTTCATCTGCCGCGTGAACTGCTGTAACATCTCGTACTGTTTCAAAAGCCGGTTCACGTCCGACACTTCCTGCCCACATCCGGCGGCAATGCGCCGTTTCCGACTCGCGCCTAAAATCTGCGGGTTCTCGCGCTCCTCCATCGTCATGGACTGTATAATGGCCTCCGTGCGCGTGAACTGCTTTTCGTCGATGTTCGCGCCCTGTAACTGCCGTCCTAACTCGCCGGGGAGAAGGCCTAACAGGTTGCTCAAATTGCCCATGTTCCGCATTTGGTGAAGCTGTTCGTAGTAGTCCTGCAACGTAAACTGGTTTTTGCGGAGTTTGGCTTCCAGTTTTGCGGCCTGTTTTTCGTCGTAGGCGGCTTCGGCCTTCTCAATCAGGGAGAGCATGTCGCCCATGCCCAGAATGCGCGACGCCATTCTATCGGGGTAAAACGGCTCAATCATGTCGAGCTTTTCGCCGGTGCCGACAAACTTGACCGGCTTGCCCGTCGCGGCACGTATCGACAACGCCGCGCCGCCTCTGGCGTCGCCGTCCAGCTTCGTGAGGACAACGCCGTCAATGCCTAACGCCTTGTCGAACGCCGTCGCGGCGTTCACGGCGTCCTGTCCGGTCATGGCGTCGACGACCAGTAGAATTTCCTGCGGGTGTACGGCCTGCTTCATGCGCTTTAACTCGTCCATGAGTGTTTCGTCGATGTGCAGGCGTCCGGCGGTGTCGAGAAAGACAAGGTCATAGCCGTGGTCTCTGGCCTCTTTCAAGGCGTGTTCGGCAATTTTGACGGGGTTGCCCTGTCCCTCGTCGAACACGGGCAAGTTTAACTGTCCGCCCACGACCCGCAACTGTTCGATAGCCGCCGGGCGGTACACGTCGCAAGCCGCAAGCAACGGGCGTCTGCCGTTCTGCTTGCGCAACATCCCCGCGAGTTTCGCCGTGGTTGTGGTCTTGCCCGCGCCCTGTAGGCCTACCATCATGACCACTGTCGGGCCGCTGGAGGCCATGGACAGTTTCGCCGTCGCGCCGCCCATTAACTGTGTCAGTTCCTCGTTGACGATTTTGACGACCTGCTGGGCGGGCGTCAGACTGCCTAAAACGTCAGTCCCCACACAGCGTTCCGTGACCGTCGCCACAAAGTCCTTGACGACTTTGTAACTGACATCGGCTTCCAGCAGTGCCAGCCGCACTTCCCGCATGGCGTCGCGGACATCCTTTTCAGTCAGGCGGCCTTTTCCGCGCAGACGCTTGAACGCCGCGCTGAGTTTTTCCGTCAATCCCTCAAAGGCCATACTATCACTCCTTCAAGGCACCGGCGTCGTCGGCAATCCGGTCGGCCAGTTCGCTGATTTGCGGGTCAAAATACTGTAACGCGTTGAGTTCCTTGATTTTCACGGCGGACGCGGAAATCTCGTCCAGCAAAGGCCGCTGGGACTGGAAACGCTTAATAATGCCGGTTTTGTCCTCAATTTCCTGCATGGTATTCTCGGCGCGGACAATGACATCCCGTACGCCCTGCCGCGTAATGCCGTTGTTCTCGGCGATTTCGGCAAGGGACAGGTCCTCATTGTAGTAAAGGTCGAAAAACTCCTTCTGCCGGGGGGTCAACAGTTCCCCGTAGAAATCATAGAGCATGGACATTCTGTAAGTCTGGTTTTTCACTGGTAAATCGCCTCATTTCTGTGAAGTTTCACACCTTTACAAGACGCTTTACAGTTTACATGAAAAACAAAAACTTGTCAAGAGGATTTCCCGTTACAATTCGTAAACAAATTGTGAATGAACAGCTACAGACTGGAAAAAAAGGTGGAACAAACCTGAAACACCGGTAAAATGTCCCGCAATCCCTTGTGAAATCCGCGCTGTAATGGGAAATCCCTTTGCAGATACATGGGAAAATATGGAATTTATCCGCCCTCTGCCGCCTGTGGCGAAAACAAAGCCCCCTCTGTCGCCTGCGGCGACATCTCCCCCGGAGGGGGCGACAAGAGTACCCGTCCGCAAGACACACGCCGCACACTTCACGGAACAATGTTCCCACACGGTACGCGGTCTCTTGCCCTCCCCCTCTGGGGGAGGGTGGCGCGTCAGCGCCGGGTGGGGGTACACGAGGCTTTGGAGAGTTTTCAAAAATCCGCTTTCTTTTTAGGCGATATCACGAAATTTCCTTTTTCGCGGCGAAACGGGAAAAAAACGCTTGCAATTTTCGCCGTTATCCGGCATAATAAAACCATAGCGAACGCCGTGCGGCGTCCGCTGACAGAAACATAATAAGCGGCAGGCCGCAAAGCGGGGCAAACACTTCGCGGCCTTATGGTGAGCTTACTCTCAACACAACAGACGATGTGCCTGTACCGTGGGCATAGTATACCCATTTTCCGAAATTTTTTCAAGGGGAAAACTGGGTTTTACAGTCGTTTGTTTCGCTCTTGGAAGATTTCAGGCGGTGTTGGGATGCGCACAACGCCGCTTTTATTATGTTTCTGGCAGTGACCGCCCGGAGAGGGACGGCGCGTCCCTCTTCCGGCTGCCCACTGTCGAAAAAACGCGGCGCTTGGCATGCGCCGTCCACAACAGGAGGCAAATGGTATGTTACAACCATCAGAAAACATTCCGCTGTATACCCATGTCCAAAAGCTCTGCGAGGAAAGACACATCACTATCTGGTACTTGGAGCAGAAAGCCGAAATCGGAAACGGCGTCATCCGGAAATGGAATACAGCTTCTCCCACATTACGCACCCTCTTGGCCGTCGCGAATGTTCTGGGCGTCACTCTGGACGAACTCATTCGAGCTTGAACCCGTATATTGTAAAGCCTCCCGTCAGCGCGTGACAGGGAGGTGTTGTTGTCTCATGCGGGATTCTGTTCCGTTGTCTCATGCGGGATTCTGTTCCGTTGTCTCGTGCGGGAGACTGTTCTGCAAGGTCTCCAGCGCTTTGAGCATGCCCTTTCTGGTTCCCCACGCCCGGCGCACGTCGTCGGGGTCGAGAATGCGGCAGTGCTTCGTCAGTTCGTTTTGCTGTAAGCGCCAGCCGTTACTCTCCGCGAGTGTGTCCCAGACCAATTGTCCGCCCATTGTCGGCGTCGGGATGTTCGGAAGCGAAATCTCCGTGTCCAGAATCTCGTTCAACTGCCGGACAAGTGTCGGCGTCGTCGAAAGCGCCGCCAACACATTGATAAAGTTCACCATTCTACAAAACCACCTTTTATATGGCATACGGGAATTGATTTGTTATGATACAGGAAATCCCGGAATTTGTCAATATTTGTCAGCGAAAATCGTGCGTTGTGAAAGTTCCACAATTTTCCGGTTGAATGTTATCAGAATTGACGATTGCCAAAATTTTGACAATATGGTATCATACCATTTGCAATGTGAAACGGCGGGTCGATTGCGGGAAAGACCCGACATTTCCGCGCTCCGCGGCCGCGGGGTGAAAAGAAAGGGGTATTCTACTATGGCGAATGCGAAAATTGGTATCAACGGTTTTGGACGGATTGGTCGTCTGGTTCTGCGTGCCGCTATGAAACTTGACGGTGTGGAAGTCGTCGGCATCAATGACCCGTTTATGGACCCGGAATATATGGTCTATATGCTCCGGTATGATACCACGCACGGCAAGTATCCCGGAACCATCGAGGCCAAAGACGGCAAGCTCGTCGTTGACGGTCATCCTATCACCATCTTCACCGAGATGAAGGTCGGCGATATTCCTTGGGCGAGCGTCGGCGCGGAGTATATCTGCGAGTGCACCGGACTCAACCTCGAAGCCGCCAAGTGCGAAGGCCACATCAAGGCCGGTGCCAAGCACGTTGTCATGGGCGCTCCCTCCAAGGACGGCTCCCCGATGTTCGTGTTTGGTGTCAACCACAAGAAGTACACCTCCGACATGACCTATGTCTCCAACGCTTCCTGCACCACCAACTGCCTGTCCCCGATTGCCAAGGTTCTCAATGAGAAGTTCGGCATTGTCAAGGGTCTCATGACCACCGTGCACTCTGTCACCCCGACCCAGAAGCTCCTCGACGGCCCCTCCAAGAAGGACTGGCGCGGCGGTCGTGCCGCTACCGGCAACATTATTCCGTCCTCCACGGGTGCCGCCAAGGCCGTCGGCAAGGTCATTCCCGAACTCAATGGCAAGCTGACCGGTATCGCCATGCGCGTGCCTACGCTGGATGTGTCCGTCGTTGACCTGACCGCCATTCTCGAAAAGCCCGCCAGCTACAAGGACATCTGCGCCGCCATGAAGGAAGCCTCCGAAGGCGAACTCAAGGGCGTTCTGGCCTACACCAATGAAGAAGTCGTGTCCTCTGACTTCCTCGGCGAAACCTGCACCTCCATTTTCGACGAGAAGGCCGGCCTCTCCCTCGACGATAACTTCTGCAAGGTTATCTCTTGGTACGACAACGAGTGTGGCTACGCCAACAAGATGGCCGAACTCATTCGCTATATGTACTCTGTGGACAACGGCTGATTTGTCCGAAAACAAGGCGTGTTGACGGGAATCCCCGCGACATACGCTCCAACAACAAGCAAGCGCCCGTCGGATTTCCCGGCGGGCGTTACAATAGGGAGAACAGACATGAACATTTCTGTTTTTTTGAGTTATTCCAGACCGTATACAGAAGCCCAGAAAAGTTTCAAAGAGGGCGTTTCCAAGTATTTGGATGATTATCTTGGCTTTTCAGCGCGTACGTTAGGAGACACAGATTATGACCCGGACGAGCCGCTGACTGCCTGTCGCCGACTGATGGTAGAATGCAATGGTTTGATTACGCTGGCATTCCGTCGCTATTACCTTGAAAAAGGCTTTGAATATGCAGATAATAGCAATCAAGGGCAGTTAGACGACAAAAAGACAAAAAAACCCATCGAACCCAAACCGCTTAATGAGATATATTTTACCAGTCCATGGTGTCAGATTGAAGCGGCTATGGCATTTTCTTTGGGATTGCCTATTTTGGTACTCCGCGAGCGTGGAGTTAGCCCCAGAGGTTTGATGAAAAAGGGCATTTCCGGGATTTACCTTCCTGAGTTCGATTTGGATAAAGGTGGTGAAAACTACCTTGAGACGCAGGAATGGAAAGAAATCAGTAATGAGTGGAGCGGTTTAGTTCGTGCCGTAAGACGTGCGAAAGGCTACCCGCACCGTGTGTATTAATTCACACGTCCTCAATGTCGGTGATGTCCTCTACCTTGGCAATATTCGCAAGCAACCCGGCATAACGGCGCATATTCAACTGTAATTCCGACAGTTCCCGCCGGAACATTTTACAGTATTCCGTGTCAGAAAACGCGCCTTTCAGGCTTAACTTGTGCCATTTCGCCGTAAACGGGCGGACAATCTGGTTTAACACGACCACGGCAATTTTACTGAATCCCGGCGCTTTCCGTCCGTATTCCACCAGAATTTTCCGCGTTACGCCGAAAAGATTGTATACGCTGTCCAGCGCGGTTTTTTCGTCGCCGTCCTCGTCGGGGAGTTTCTGCGTCAAAATCGTGGTAATCAGGTACACGTACATTTCCCATGCCGCGTTCTGGTCGTCCGGTTGCGCCTTAAATTCCGCCTGAACGAATTTCACATTCAGTTTCAGCGAGGTCAAGCCCCAGTTTTCAAATAAATCGCCAAATCTCATTTTGAAATTCCGCCTTTCTGTGTTGTCCGACTAAGGATGATATGCCCGGAAACAGATAGTTTCATTCCGGCATTTTTTGAAAATCCGCTTTCCCCTCCCCGACGACAGAGGAGGGAAAGCGGATTTTACATGGAGTATCGGTTATGTTTTCTGTAAAATGGTCGTCCATCCGCCGTGTTCTTTGGAAAGCGTATCTTCGCAGACGTTCACCAGCAGGACGTTCAAATCTTCTGCCGACATATTGTTGTGAGAAAATACGCCCGCCTGATTGAAATAGCAGTACAGGGTGTGAATGAGGGTTTCACGGGTTGTCTGATAGGTAAGCCACAAATCGCGGTAATTGTGGAGGGCAATATAGGCGTTAATTCCCGTGACAGAAGCGCCTAAAAAGGCAATAATGACCTTGACAGCGGTGCTGTTCGCGCCCACAGAAAAAACGGGAATCAAAGCCCCCAGAAGAATCGTAGCTGCCATCAGGCGAAAATACATCGTCCGGTATTGCGTCACTTTCTTTCCGTACCACACCATTTGAGGGAGTACGCGGTCAAGCAGATAATTCCGGGTTTCCTCGTCGTCAATCTGCATGACACGTTTCCGGATTGCGGCGTCTCTGGCACTGCTTGACGATGACGGGGGATTGTCGTCCGATTGTTCGACATGTTCGGCGCTGTCGGCACGTGTGCGGAGCGCGTCTTTCAGGCGGTCAAACACCTTGAAGCGGAATTTCGGTTTCTTTTCCTGTTCCCGCGATTGGGTGTCGGCATGCGCGGACGAACCGCGGTGAACGCCCAGCGTAATTTCCTTCGTTTCCATAGTAAGTTTCTCCATCTCTGTGACTTCTTCTGATTCCGGCTCGTCCGCGTCAAATGTCCAGAAGTCGTCCGCCTCGTCCGTCTCCTCTTCTTCGACGGTTTCCGGTTCCGGCGTCGCGGAATCATCGACTGTCTCTGGCGCGGCGTTGTTGGTGTCCGGCGCGTCGGCGGACACCTCCGGCGTTACATCGTTGTCGACGGGTGTTTCCGGCGTTTTGGCGCTGTCGGATGTTTCCGGCGTCGCGTCGCTGTCGGATGTTTCCGGGGTATCGGCGGGTTCGGACGCTTCCGGGGTGTCGGCGGCCTCGGATACCGGTGCTTCCGGCGTCGCGGCGGACGCTTCCGGTGTCTCGACTGACACTTCCTGTGTCTCCGCGCTGTCGGCGGGTTCGGACGCGTCCGCGTTGGTCTCCGGTTCGACGCTCTCCGCGTCGGATGTGTCGACGCTCTCCGCGTCACTGTCTGCGGCTTCGACACCGTTCGCGTCACTGTCAACGGCTTCAACGCTTTCCGCGTCCGACACTTCGGCGGGTTCGTCCGGCGTGGCGTCGGCGTCCGATTTCGTCACGGCTTCGGCGTTGTCCGTGTCCGTCACAGTTCCGGCGTTGTCTGTATCCGTCACGGCTCCGGCGTTGTCCGTGTCCGGCGCTGGAACGGTGTCAACGGGCGTTTCCGGTGTCGCGGCGGCGTCCGGCGTTTCGGCGGGTTCCTCCGCCTTGGACAGTTCCACCGCCTTCGACGCGGGAATGTAATCCTCCCCCACGCGGTCAAACGCCGCCTTTGCGCGGTCAAACGCGCTCTTTTCCGGTTCCGGGGCGCGGTTCTTCTTTCCCATAGCGCTGAGGCCTCCTTAACGAATTATTCCGGCTGTCCGGCTATGCGTCCCGTCCCGGTGGTTTCCGGTTCCCAGTATACCGCATATCCCGGAAGCAAATCAACAAACAAAGGGCTACAAATTGACAACGAAAAGCGAAAAATGGTAACAAATGTCAAATCACAGGAAACCGTCCTCGGCGTCGGGGTCAGGTTCCGCCCGCACGCTGTCCGCCGGGGAATCTTCGCCCGGTACGAGCGATTCCCAATACTGCCCATACTGCCCGTACGGCGTCGCGGACGGCGTAAAGCCCGCGTTCGTAAAGAGTTCGGCGGCGTCGGGGCCGGTCAGATATTCCAGAAACGCCATTGCCGCCAGCGGGCGTCTGCTCTCCGACAGCACCGCCGCCGAGTACACAATATCCCCCGTCATGAACGCGTCCGCCGTCTCAATGATGTCCAGCCCGTCGGCGTCCGTACGGTAGACTATGCCGCCGTCCACCATGTCGGCGCGGATACGCGTCACGGTCTCTTTCGCGTCCAGCGCGTACGAGACACAGCGCGACAACGCGGCTTTGTTCAGGGAGTGATACGAAAACAGTTTCTGCGTGTACGCGCCCAACGGGTCGCCAATATTCGCCGCCGCGAGCCGTACGCCCCTCTGACGAATCAGGGACGCCATGTGGGCGAAACTCCGTATCTTGCGCGGATTCCCGTCCGGCACTGCCAGCACCAGACGATTTTCGAGAAACTTCACGCGGCTGTTGTCCGACACGAAGCCGCCATTGTCGAGCGCGTCCATGATTGTGTCCGACGCCGACACAAACAAGTCACAGTCCGCGCCGTCCCGGACACGCGTCAGGAGTGCCGACGACGAGCCGAACTGAAACCGTAACCGGATTCCCGGATAAGCGTCCCGATAGTGTTCGGCGAGCGTCCGGCATATATCGGACAGCGACGAGTCGGCGAAAACCGTCAATTCCACATTCCGAAGCTCTTGGAAGGTCTCAACGCCGTTTCTGTCCGCGCCGCCGCAGGCCGACAGCAACAGAAACGGACAGAGTAACAGCCACAATCTTTTCATGTTCCCCACCGTTTCCCATTCTATGGAAGTTCCGTCAGCGGAATGACCGCTTTTCGCGCTATTATACACGTATCCGCTTGAAATTGCAAGAGATTCGTAACTTTTGCGCGGATTCGGCGTGTTTCATAAAAGCGTCCCGCGTTTTTATGGAAAGCGTCAAGAAATGCCGCCGTCCCGCAGAACACCTGCGCGCTTCAGCGCAAGCGCCAAGGCCGGAATCAGCACAATGTGCAGAATGATACCCGGTACCGCGTTCGTGACCGCGCCCGCCAGAAACGCCGAAAACGGGAATGTGGAGCCGCTCAGCCCCGCCAGCACGAACCGCGCCGCGCCCCACACCAGACTCCCCACCACCATGCCACACAACAGCGTAACATAGAGAAA
>JAFSRZ010000023.1 GCA_017445875.1 Oscillospiraceae bacterium
AACTTGAAACCGCCCCACCCGGCGCGATGCGCCACCCTCCCCGCATGCGGGGAGGGCTTCGCGGGACTTCCGACAGGGAAAACGTAACAATTCCACAGGAAATGTCGGGCTTTCCGCCTCCCCCGCACGGCGGGGGAGGTGCCGCGTAGCGGCGGAGGGGGGACTTCTGACATAGCTTAACGCCTATGCGGCAACGGGGGAAAGTGTCGCCTTACGGCGACAGAGGGGGCGAACGTCTCCCGCACGGAACAGGGAGAGCGAAACAGTTGCCTGTTATCTGCCGAAGTAGGAGAAGTGCATATAGTCGTGATAGCCGTAGGTGGGGTCGGAGTGTCCAGCCCAAGCGTTACCGCCCCAGTCCCAGCCGTGTTCGGCGAAGATACGAACCACGCTTCCGCCGGGCGTGATGGAATACGGGTCCTCGCCGGGGGTCCAGTGCGTACCAACCAAGGCGTTGCCGTCGCGGACTTGGAAATTTGCGTCGACGTTCAAGTCAATGGCGGTTCCCTGAATGTGTTCGCTTCTGGAATTGGTACGCCACGAGTAGCCGCCGCCGTCCGAAATCGGGAACTGTTCCGGGTCGTTGTAAATCTCCGTGAAAATGGCTTTGACTTCCTCCGCCAACGCGCTGTTGACCGTAAGATTTAACGTACCGGGAACTTTGGTCTGTCCGCTGAGTTTCCATACCGGGACTTCTACCGAGGTCATATGTGTTTTTGCTTCCTCGTCCGAATCGTAACGAATTTCCGTACGCGTCACGGTTTTTGTCACTGGCACGAGTTCCACGGGTTCCGCGTCTGCCGGGAGTTCGACGCCCTCCGGGAGTTCCGGCGCCTCCATGACGGTGACTGTCTCCGTGTACTCGTTGCCGAAAATCAACTTCTTTTTCCGGTCATTGTCGCCGAGTTTCTTGAGCCAGAAGTCCAGCGCGGCGTAGTCATCATAGCTTATCTGACCGCGCTGAAACAGTTCGGTAGCCACGATTTCCTCTTTTTCGGCCTGTGTCAGCGGCGCGAATATCAGCGCGTAGCGGCTTTGAATGACGCTCACTTCCCCGTCCTGCGGGGCGACTTTGTAGCCGGTGGGGGCGTGGATTCGTGCGAGTTCGGTCAAAGTCTGCCCGATACGCCCCGTGGCGGTGATAGTGTCGCCAACCGGCTTATTGTCGCCGTCCACAAGGTCGAATGTCAGGGAGACGGATTCCCCGGCGCGGAGTTTGTCCACGGCGTCGAGCGTCCGCATGAGCAGTACCGCGCCGTCACAGCGCCGCACGGTGTCCGCGCCGCCGAAGGTGCCGTCCGATTTACCCTTGATAATTTCCAGTTCGTAGAGGCGGCGCACGGCGTCCTTATATCCGCTGTCCAACTGCTGGAAGTCGGACAGGGGCGGGTCGGAAGTCACGGGCGCGGGGGTCGTATCGGTACTGGGCGGGGTGTACGTGCCGGTGTTGGACGGCGCGGAGGAGTCGCCGCCGGACGGCGTGTAAATCTCGTCGGACGCCGTGGAGGCTTTGTCGCTGGACGATGTGGAGCCGCCGCCCGACGACGGCGTGTAAATCTCGTTGGAGGCCGTGGAGGTGTCGCCGCTGGACGATGTGGAGGAGCCGCCCGACGACGGCTGATAAATCTCGTTTTCATAGTCGCTGTTAGATGTTGTCGTCCCCTTGGCCTGACGGAAGTCACGCGTCGACATCAGCGCCCCCGACGCGGGATTGGACGTATCATTTGTGATAATTTGCAGGGTGCCGTCGTCGCCGATAACAATTTGGAAGCCGTCGCCGGAACCCACGACAGTGCCGCCGCCGTTATTGGAACCGGAATTTGTGCCGCCGCCGTTATACGTACCGGAACCCGTGCCGCCGCCGTTATACGTGCCGGAACCCGTGCCGCCGCCGTTATACGTACCGGAACCCGTGCCGCCGCCGTTATATGTGCCGGACGCGGACGCGGCGGGCAAAGTACGATAGAGCAACACCGCCACGTCCTGCCGCGAAATCGGCGCGTTGATGGTGTCGAGCGTGACCGGAAGGAAGTCACTGGAGAGCAGATAGCCCCTGTCCGTGGCGACCTGATACCCGGCTGTTCTCCAATCGGTTCCGGCGGCGCGTTTGCCCTCGTAGGCCATGGGCGCGAAGGTACGGCTAATCATAGCCAGATAGTGCGCCCAAGTCAGCGTGCCGTCGGGATTCATTCTGCCGTCGCCGAGGCCGTTCATAATGCCGTAGGAGACAGTACGCATGATTTCCTTGTAGGCCCAGTGACTGGACGGCAAGTCTTTGAAGGACTTGTCCGCCGCCGTGGCGCAGGTACAGAGCAGAACCGCCGCGAGCAGTCCGGCAAGTTTGCGTTTCATGGTAACATATCCTCACTTTCCGCCGTTTCCGGCATGGGAGTGTATCTATCGCAACGTCCATTCATGGGAACGGGCGGACGATTCACGGAGTTGCGCCGGATTCCGCGCCGTGGGACAGACGCCAGCGCAGGCCGCTGTAACGCCGCTGCTGCCAGTCGTTCGCCGACATCGCCCCGACGGCGTACGGGTCGCCGACAAGTATCATGAGTTCCCGCGCACGGGTCAGCGCCGTGTACAGGATACCGCGTGTCATCAGACTGCGCGCCGCCGGAACCGCCGCCATCACTACGGCGCGGTATTCACTGCCCTGCGCCTTGTGTACGGTCACGGCGTAGGCAAGTTCCAACTCGTTGAGCATTTCCGGCGAAAACGGCGCGGCGCGTCCGTCAAAGTCAACTAACATAGCCTGTCCGGACGGGTCAATCTGTAGGATTTGCCCCACGTCGCCGTTGAAAATGCCCGTGCCGAGACTGTTATCCGGGCGCGTCCAGACAACATCGTAATTGTTGCGGGTCTGCATGACCTTGTCCCCCTCGCGGAAAAGGGTGTCCCCCCAGCGGAGTTCGCGCTTTTCGGGGCTTTTGGGGTTCAAGGCCTCCTGTAGACGCCGGTTCAATTCGACGGTGCCACAGACGCCTTTCCGGGTGGGCGTCAGAACCTGTATCTGTTCGTGCGGGACGCCCATATTTTGCGGCAAGCGCGTCTGACAGAGTTCCACAATGGTTTCGGCGGCCTGTTCGGGTGCCGGACGGCGCAAAAAGAAAAAGTCCTCTTGGTCATTGAGCAGTCGGGGGGGCTGTCCGGTATTGACGGCGTGGGCGTTGCGGATAATCGCCGATTGTTCCGCCTGACGGAAAATTTCCCGGAGAAAGACTGTCTGAATGCGTCCGCTACGGATGAGGTCGGAAAAGACATTCCCCGCGCCCACGGACGGCAACTGGTCGGCGTCGCCGACAAGTACCAGTCGCGTACCCGGACGCAACGCCCGCAACAGTGCCGAGAACAGCGGCAAGTCTACCATCGACATTTCGTCAATAATCACGGCGTCGGTTTTGAGCGGGTCTTTCTCCGATTTCGTAAACATAATCTGACCCGTTTCGTCATTGCGGGTCATGCCGAGTAAGCGGTGAACGGTCTGCGCCTCCATGCCCGTGACCTCTCCGAGACGTTGCGCGGCACGTCCCGTGGGCGCGGACAACTCCATGTCAAGTCCCATTCTCTGGAACAGCGCCACAATACCCCGGACAGTCGTTGTCTTGCCGGTGCCGGGGCCGCCCGTCAGAATCAGTACGCCCACCCGCGCCGCAAGCCGTACGGCCTCGCGCTGGTGTTCGGCGTACGTGACGCCTAACGCCTGTTCGACTTCACTTAACACGCGTTCGGCCTGTTTACTTTTGTCCGGCGCGGCGGACAGCAACGCCTCTAACCGTACTTGCGCCGACGCCTCCGCCTCCCACATCCGGCGTAAGTAGCACGCGCTCTCGTTGGCGATTTCCTCCCGTACCACGTCGCCCTTTGCCGTCAAGGCGTCCAACTCGCGTTCGGGCAGTTCGCGGGGACAGTCCAGCAGACGCGCCGTCGCGTCAATCAACTTTTGTTTGGGCAGAAACACATGTCCGTTACGCTCCTGAAAGTTCAGCATGAAAATGAGCGCGGCCTGTACCCTCTGTTCACAGTCGGGCGCGAAGCCCATACTCATGGCGATACGGTCTGTCAGCGCGAACGACACGCCGTTCTCGTCCATCGACAACAGCCACGGATTTTCGGTCAGCGTCGACAGCGCCGTGTCTCCGTAGCGTTCCCGCAGACGCATAGCCAGTATGGGCGGGAGTTCGTAGCGCGACAGAAACGCCATTAAACGCCGCAGTCCCATAGTCTGCCGGAACGCCTCCGACAGTTCCCGCGCCTTTTTGAGTGTCATGCCCCGGATAACTGTCAGCCGTTCCGGCTCCTGTTCGAGTACCGAAAGCGTCTCCTCTTTGAATGTCTCGACCATGCGCCGGGCGGTCACGCGTCCGAGACCTTGACAGACGCCCGACGACAGGAAACTGTAGATTTCGGCGGGGTCCTCCGGTAAATGCCGCTCGACTTCTTCGGCGCGGAGTTGCTGTCCGTGTTGCGGGTGATTCTCCCACGCGCCGGAGACCGACATCCCCTCCCCCGGCGCAACCCCCGGAATACAGCCCACAACTATCACACTGTCCCCGTCCAGCGTGGACAGCTTCAGGACTGTGTAGCCGTTTTCGGCGTTGTGGAAAATCACGTTTTGCACAGTGCCGTCGACTGTAACTCTCTCGTTCATGTGTGTTGTTCCTCTCTGTCAGCGCAAGCGGAACTGTTCCGCCGGAATGAGTTCCGCGCCCTCCTCGCGGTTCGCTAAATACTCCGCTAAACGTTTGGCGTCGTCGGACAGGCCGCAGTCGGCGAGAATCAGCCGCGACGCCGGGAGTTGTCGCAGGATACGCCGTATCTCGCGGACATCCTGTTCCATGGCGGGGGCGTCGCCGCGCAGGGACAGCACCAAACACAAGTCCGGGATAATCGGGCGTCCGGCGTGCAGACACGCCCCCGCCGCAAGCCATACCAGCGTCACCACGCCCACCGCCGCGAAAAATACGAAAAGTCCATCCTGAAAAGCCGTCATGTTATGTCACCTCGCCCCATCCTATGACGGGCGCGGATTTTGGGTGACGGTTCCCCCCTCTGTCGCCTTACGGCGACATCTCCCCCCAAAAGGGGGGCGACAAGAGCGCCGCCCCGCAACACACAAGCCGCACACTTTGCGGGACATCGTGCCAAAATGAAACCCGGTTTCTTGCCCTCCCCCTCTGGGGGAGGGTGGCGCGTCAGCGCCGGGTGGGAGCTTACGACTTCTTGCGGGTCTGTCCGAGTTCGGACAAAATCGCCTCTTCACGTTCGCGCATTTGCGACTTTTGTTCGCCCTCGTCCATGTGGTCGTAGCCCAGCAAGTGCAGAATCGAGTGTACCACTAAATAAGACAGTTCGCGGCGGTTGGAGTGTCCGTACTCTTTGGCCTGTGCCGCGACACGCTCCATAGATATCACCATGTCGCCGAGCGGCACACAACCCGTTTCAGGGTCGGCGTCTGCGGACGCGTCCGGGAGTTCGCCCGGCGTCAGGTCGAACATGGGAAAGCTCAATACGTCCGTTGGCGCGTCAATGTCGCGCTGTTCGCGGTTGATATCCTGTATGCCGTTGTCGGAAGTCAAAAGCACGCTGATTTCACAGGGAAATGTCACGCCCTCCGCCGCCAGTGCCGTGCGGATGACTTTCCGGATAAAGGCGCGTATGCCCTCGTCCATGCCGGGAATTGTCGCCCGGACGGAAATCAAGTGTCGTTTCGCCATCAGCGCCGCCCCCTCGCCGCCGTACGGTGTACGCCCCGGACGGCACGCTTTCCGCTGTCCGCGGACGTGTCGCGCAACTCCGCGCCGTGGCGCTTCTCGTACTCCGCGTACGCTTGCACGATTCTTTGTACCATGACGTGGCGCACTACGTCGGCGTCCGTCAACTCACAGATTCCGATACCCTCCACGTTTTTGAGTACGCGCATGGCCTCTTTTAACCCGGACAGTTTCCCCTCCGGCAGGTCAATTTGTGTGGCGTCGCCCGTAATGACGATTTTCGACCCGAACCCAAGACGCGTCAGAAACATTTTCATCTGTTCGCGGCTTGTGTTCTGCGCCTCGTCCAAGATAATGAAACTGTCGTCGAGTGTGCGTCCGCGCATGTAGGCCAGCGGCGCGACTTCGATACTCCCGTGCTCCACGTACTTTTGATACGTCTCCGCGCCGAGCAGGTCAAACAGCGCGTCGTACAGCGGCCTGAGATACGGGTCGACTTTGCTTTGCAGGTCTCCGGGCAGGAAGCCGAGACGTTCCCCGGCCTCGACCGCCGGACGCGTCAGAATAATGCGGTTCACCTGACGGTCGCGGAACGCCGCCACGGCCGCCGCTACCGCTAAATACGTTTTCCCGGTTCCGGCGGGGCCGACGCCGATTGTCACCGTATTTTTCAGCACGGAACGAATATAGGCCTCCTGTCCGAGCGTTTTGGGCTTGACGGGGCGTCCCTTCGCCGACACACAGAGTACGTCCGACGACAACTCCGCGATTTTGTCGCCCTTCCCGGCGCGTACCAGCGAACAGACATAGCGTACATTCTGTTCCCCGATAGCCTCGCCCCGCGCCGACAGCGACAGTAAGCCCTCCACCGCCTTGCAGGCCATCATGACGTTTTCGGCGTCGCCGCTGACGCGAAGCTCTCCGTCACGGTTGACCATTGTCACGGAAAATTCGTGTTCCAGCAGACGGATATTCCCGTCAAACGAGCCGAACAAATTCACAGCCTGTTCCAGACGTTCCATGCTGATTTTCTGTTCCAAATTTTTGTCACTTCCTGTTCAGTTGGTGTAAATCGGGACACGTTCGCCGATTTCCTCCGCGCATTCGGCGGAAAGCGTGACTTCCAGCGTGTCGCCGCGTGTGCGGACTCCGCAGAGTGTCGAACGGATTTCGCCATAGGGCGCGACTTCCGTCTGCAACTGGTCACGCAAGGCCGATTCACCCCGGCGTCGTGCCTCGTCCGCGCCTAACGCCACGGGTGCCGCCTCGTAGACCCGGTAACACTCCCGGACAAGCGTCAACGGCAACGGCAGTCCGAATACGGACAGCGCGGTTCTTCGTGTTATTTTATCACAGTTTGTCTCCGGTTCCAACCCCAAATGACCCCGGTTCCAAAAGAATTTTACGCGCCGCGTGCCGAAAATTATGGACAAATTCACGTATTCCTCGCCCGTGAAGTGTTTTTCGGCGGATTGCAGCGGCAAAGTGGTTGTGAGTTTGTACCAAGTCCGCGCCCGTACGGAACCCCGTCCCGGCATGACACGCGTTTTCCCGGTCGTCTCCAAGGCCTCCGTGCCGCTGATGAGCAAGTCCCCCGCCGTCACGGACACCCCCGGCACGACGGCGGCTTTCCCGTCCAGCGCCGACACCGACAGTATAAGCCCGTCGCGCCGCGCAATCACGTTGGCGGGCGTGGTAGTGTCGACGGCCTCCGGCGGCGGACGCCGTTCCCGGACTTGTACGTGTGCGCGGTAGCCCGACACGTTGACCGATATCCACTCCAATTCGGGGATGTCCAACAGGACATGGTTCCGTATGTCCTCGCTGTCCAGCGACAGCCCGAACGAACACAACCCCACGCCGTATCTGTCCAGCGCCCGTAAAATGCGCTCGTCCGGGACTGTGACATTTCCTCTGATATCGTAGTCCCAGACAAAGAACGACCCCAAAAACAACGCCGTCGGCACAAGCACCGCGAACACGCACAATGTCGGACGCCGCGCCAGTGCCGACAGCACCGCCCGGAATCCGACTTGCCGCACCGGGCGAATGTCACACACCATATTTTTGAGTGCGTCCCGCAGGCGTAGGCAGTCCCCGCGTGAGAGCGTCATGAACAAAGCGCCGTTTTCCCCGCGCCGCAGGTCACGAAACGGAAGTCCCCTTTCCCCGCAGAGATTCAAAACCCGTTCCGGGTGTTCGCACACGATTTCCACGCGAACCTGTCCGCGTAAGCGTTCCCTTAGACGGTTATTCATGCCCGACCCACTCCAATGTTAGAATTGTGCCGCCTATGCGGAGTTCCGCCCCGGTCATCGCCAGCAACGTCAGATTGTGTCCGCCGATACGCAGTACGCCCGCGGGCGTGTTGGCGTCTATGCGCTCCCCGCTGTAGGACAATATCCCCGAATGATGTTCCACGTACAGTTGACGGCTCCCAATCATTTCCAGACGCGGTAGACCCGCGATAACGTCCGCCGGAAGGTCGAACAGTTCCGCCACCGCGCCGAGCAGTTCGCCGCTCCGAACTTTTCTTTGTTTCCGCACGCAATCACCCCGTGTCACTCTATGACGACAACGCCCGTAAAAGACCGCCCCCACCCGGCGAGACGCGCCATTCCAAGCATGTTCAAGAAATGATGTACGAAAAAGGACTGACGGAAACGGGACACGCCCATTTCTGTCAGTCCTTCTTTTCGGAGGCCTTCAAATCCTCGACAATCTGCCGCACGTGAGCAATGACTTCGTCCGGCAATCCGGTTACGTCGATATACTCTCCGGGTTCAAAGCCCAACATGTAGTCCGTAGAGACAGAGAAGAACGAGGCAAGGCGCACTAACATTTCAACAGATGGTTGCGCGTTGTCATTTTCCCAGTTACAGATACAGGCTTTTGTGACGCCGAGACGCTTTCCGAGTTCCACTTGACTAAACCTTCTTGCTTCGCGCAACTTCTTAATCTGTTCATGAAGTTTGTAATTCAGCATACGATTTCCTCACGAGTTCAAAATTACTTGACTATCGTATAAAATAACTTGACTTTTCCTTAAAACTCCGGTAAAATAATTATGAACTCATTTGGAGAATCCATGCCTACTCCAATAAAAACGGACGACAGAAACGGGAAATCCGTGTCTGTCATCCGTGGGCGCGGGTTATGCTTCCGCTTCCGTGGCGGGCGGCTCGTCCGGCGGACACTCGTCCGACCCGTCGCCGTCCCGCATGTACATTTCTTCGCATTCCTGTTGCGCCTCTTCGAGAATCCGCATGGCCTTTTCAGAGGCGCGGAACATTTTCAGATACATTTCCTTCCAGTCCGCCATGATAATCCCTCCTGATATGGTATGTCCACATGATATCATGTTTACAGGTACGGCGCAAGGGTGAATTTCCATAAAATATGGTATCTGTACATCCTACTGTATGGAGAGATGCCGTATGATTCGCCTGAACCTCGCCGAACTGCTGGAACGGCGCGGGAAAACCCGCTACTGGCTCAGCAGACAGATGGGAATCAGCTATCAGAACGTGTGCCGCATGGTCGGACAGCAGACACATGGAATCCGCTTCGAGACGCTGGAAACGCTCTGCCAAGTGCTGGAATGCACGCCCAACGACCTGTTTGTGATTGATTTCAGCGAGCCGGAAAAGCGCTGACCCCCGTCAAAAACCGACAGAAACGGTGTCACGCCGTTTCTGTCAGTCTTTTTCAGGATATGCCGCGCCGGTTTTCCAGATAGTCACGCACCGCCCGCAAAAACTGCGCGGCGTTTGCGATGAGTTCCGCCGTCTCCTCCGGGGTACAGACGTAATAGTCCTCATAGTCGCTCTGATTTCGCGTTTCCGAAATATGATAAATCATCTTCCCAAAACTGGAATCAAAGAACCCCGTTTTTACATATTTTTGGTTAAATCTGGAAAGAATCGCGGAGTGCCTTTTGTAGTCCTCCCCATCCAGCGCTAAAATTGCCCGGATTGCGTGGAACACACAGTAATAGGCGCGGTTGTTCGCGGTGTAATCATCTCCGGCTTCGTGTTCCCGCTGTGCGGCGGAAAGCATTTCTTCCGCACGGGTCATTCGATAGCGCGACAAGTCCGCTTTCATCTGTTCATCCATAAAAGCGTATTCCTTCCTTTGAGACGTTCTGGAAAAACGGGAGCGCGGGCAAAAATGTCTGGAAAAAAGTCCGGTTTTCCACAAAGAGTGACACCATAACACCACAATCAAGTGACAATTCAAAGCCTACGCCGCTAATATCCCATTTTCTTTTGGCGATATCCTCCCGCGAGGTATCCAGCAACACCATCACGTCCAAATCGGAACCCGGCTGCGCCTCCCCGCGGGCATAGGAGCCATACAAAATCACGTCCATGACTTCACCCGGAAACAAAATTGTCATGCCGTCGTGTAACTGACGCACGGTTTCTTGAACTTGTGCCGGGGACAGTATCGGTAAATCCTCCATGATATCACCTCCGAAACCATGATAACGGAAACGGCGCGGAATATCAAGCGCCGTTCCCGGACAGGCGCAGGTCGTCGACAAGTTCGCGGGCGGCTTCGAGTACGTCCGCGCCCTTGGAGAGTTTCAGTGTCAGCACGGGCGGCTGTCCCGCCGAAAGCGTCAGTTTGCGCCGGTACTTGTTCAGGGCGCACAGCGTGACCACCGTTTCGGCGTGGAAGTCCGCCAGCGTGAAGCGGATTTCGTCGCCTCTCTGCGCGATGTCCGACACGCCCTCCCGCGCCGCCGCCGCACGTAATAACGCCACGTCCAGCAGAGCCAGTACCGGCTTCGGCGCGTCCCCGTAACGGTCTACACACTCGTCCAGCAGGTCGGACGCGTCCTCATCCTCCCGGATTGCCGCGATACGCCGGTATAAGTCCATGCGCTGTTCCGCCGACGGCACGTACTTTTCGGGAATGTTCGCGTTGACGGTCAAATCCGCCGCGCACTCGATTTCCCGTGTCTTGCCCTGTTCCTCTAACACGGCCTCCTCCAAGAGTTTCAGGTACAGGTCATAGCCCACGGTCATGAGATACCCGGACTGTTCCGGCCCCAGCAGATTCCCCGCGCCCCGGATTTCCAAGTCACGCATTGCGATTTTGAACCCCGAACCAAATTCGACATACTCCCGGATTGCCGAAAGCCGTTTTGAGGCCGTTTCCTGTAGAAGTTTGCCCTCCCGGTACGTCATCCAAGCGTAGGCGCGGCGCGTACTGCGTCCGATTCGCCCGCGTATCTGGTGGAGCTGTGCAAGCCCCATCCGGTCGGCGTCCTCGATAATCAGCGTGTTGACGTTCGGAATGTCAATGCCGGTCTCGATGATTGTCGTACAGACAAGCACATCCGCCTCCCCGTCGACCATGCGCCGCATGACTTCGGAAAGTTCCTGTTCTCCCATGCGCCCGTGTCCAACGACGACCCGGACTTGTTCGCCGAGTAACTGCTGTATCTGTGCCGCCGTGCTGTCTATGGTCTCAATGCGGTTGTGGAGATAGTACACCTGTCCGCCGCGTTCGAGTTCGCGCCGCATGGCGTCGGCGAGTACGCCCCAGTCATGCTCCATGACATACGTTTGCACGGGCTGTCGACCGGCGGGCGGCTCGTCAATGGTACTCATGTCGCGCAGTCCGGACAGCGCCATATTCAGCGTACGCGGAATCGGCGTCGCGGAGAGTGTCAGAACGTCCACTTGACGGCTCAACTCTTTGAGACGTTCCTTGTGCGTGACCCCGAAACGCTGTTCCTCGTCGATGACCAGCAGTCCGAGATTGTGGAAGGCCATACTCTTTTGTAACAGTTTGTGGGTGCCTATCAGCAAATCCACGCCGCCCGTACGCGTCGCGGACAGAATGCGCCGTGCCTCTTTCGGCGGCGTGAAGCGCGAAAGCGTCTCAATGCGGACGGGGTAATTTTGGAAGCGTCCCCGCGCCGTGGCGTAATGCTGTTGCGCAAGTACGGTTGTCGGCACCAGAATTGCCGCCTGTTTGCCGTCCAGTACACATTTCATGATAGCGCGTAACGCGACTTCCGTCTTGCCGTAGCCGACATCCCCGCATAAAAGCCTATCCATCGGGCGGGGGGTCTCCATGTCGCGCTTGATTTCCTCAATGGCCTTTAACTGGTCGTCGGTCTCCTCGTAGGGGAACGCCTCCTCAAATTCCCTCTGCCACGTGGAATCCGGCGAGAACGCGTAGCCCGGACGCCGCTGGCGTTCGGCGTACAACTGCGTAAGACTTTTGGCGAGGTTCTGCACGGCTTTTTTCGCTTTATTCTTTTGGCGTGTCCAGTCGGTGCCGCCTAAACGGTTCAGCCGCGCCGCGCCGGAATCCTCCCCGCCGCCGATATACTTGCTCACTTGGTCAAGCTGTGTGGCGGGTACGTACAGACAGTCCCCGCCCGCGTAGTCAATTTTGATATAGTCCTTTTCGACGCCGTCCACGGGCATGCGCTGAATGCCCGCGAAGCGTCCGATTCCGTGGTGTTCGTGTACCACGATGTCGCCGGGGGACAGGTCGGAGTAGGACTGCAATTTCTGCCGGTTCGACGCTTTCTTGTGGACTTTCGGGGCTTTCTGCGGGGTCGTGAAAAGCTGTCCCTCCGTCATGACGGCTAATTTCAGATAAGGCCACTCACACCCCGCCGAAAGCGCCCCCAAAGCAATCCGAATTTCTCCCGGTTGCGGCATGGTAACGCCCTTGAGCGACAACGCCGCGAAAATGCCTCTGTCCTCTAACAATCTGTGCAAGTTCAGGGCGCGACTGTCCGACGCGCACAGTACCAGAACGGCGGTGCCGGAAGCGCGGTACTGTTCCAAATCGGACGCGGCGGTTTCGAGGCTCCCGCCGTAGGAACTTAACTGCCGGGCGTTGATGTGTACCAGTCCGCGGGGGCGCAAGGGGTAACGCGCCGTCGGCAACGAGTTCGCCATCAGCACGGGGAACGCTTTCAGGGCGGTATAGAAGTCGTCGGCGGACAGTTGGACGTTGGCGAACTCCCCCGCCATGAGGCCGGATTCCATCAGCGTTTCGACATCCTGCCGTGTCTGCGTCAATGTCCCCCGGATACGTTCTTCCACGCGTCCGCTCTCGCACAAAATCACCAGCGATTCAGGCGGGAGATAGTCCAGACCCGTCACGGCTTCCGGGTACACCGCGCACAGATAACGGTCAATTCCGCCGGGGTCGGTGCCGTTGCGGAACTGTTCCGCGTCGGCGCGGAGGCGTTCCGACAGCGCGGGGCGTCGCTTTGCGATATGTGACGCGAGTTTGTCCAGCGTCTTGGGGAGATTGTCGGCGCAACGCGGGAGGACTTCCGCCGCCGGGAGTATCAACACGGATGATATATTTTCGGTGCGGCGCTGTGTGGCGGGGTCGAAAAGCCCCATGGAGTCTATTTCGTCGTCGAAAAACTCACAACGTACGGGCTGTTCCATCTGCGGCGGGAATACGTCCAGAATGCCGCCGCGCACGGCGAACTGTCCGGGGCCTTCCACCTCCGCGCAGCGACTGTAACCCGCCAGTGTCAGACGTTCCGCTAATTCGGACAAGTTCACGTGGCTTTCCCTGTCCAGCGTCGCCGACAGCGATAATAAACGCGCCGGGGGAATGGTACGTTGCAAGAGCGCGTCGGCGGCGGCGACTATCATACGGGCGTCGCCCGACGCCATACGCCATAGTGCCGCGATACGTTGCCGCTCCCACTCGCGGGAACTAATCGAACCCGGATGAAAGTCCCATTCCCGCGCCGAGAGCGTGACACACGTTTCCCCTGTCAGCGCGGACAAGTCCGCCGCAAGTTGTCGGGCTTCGCGCTCGTCGCCGCACACGAACACCGCCGGACGATTCGCGGCGAACGCTACCGCCGCCCCCACACAAGCCCGTTGTACGGGTTGGACACCGGTCACGGCGGACGGACAGTCCCCGCGCTCCACCTGCCGGATAAGTTCCGCGATTTCCGGCACGGTGTCCAATTGCCGGAGAAACGCTGTCATGCCTTTTTCACTCATAATGTCCCTGCCATAGAAAAAATTCAGCCGTTGAAGTCGTTCATAGCCCGCTGACAGCCGTGCCGTATGACGCATTCCGCCGCACGAATGGCGCGTTGAAACGCTTCCAGCAACGCTTCCCGGTCTTTCATGGGCGGTTCGCCCGTGACCCATCCAAGCATGTCGCCGCCGGATTCGGGCGCGCCCGTGCCGATTTTGACGCGTGGGAAATCCTGTGTGCCCAAATGCGCGATAATGTTCTTGATACCGTTATGTCCCCCGGCGGAACCCGTCGGGCGGACGCGCAACTTTCCGACCGGTAAAGAGATGTCGTCGAAGATAACCAGTATCCGCGACGGGTCGACGTGGTAGAAACGCGCCGCCTCCCCGACCGCTTCCCCGGACAGATTCATGTATGTCTGCGGCTTCATGACCAGACATTTCGCGTCGGCGAACGGGAAAATATTATAGGCCGACTTGAACTTGATACGGTTCAACTTGACCTTGCACTCTTCCGCGAGTAAGTCCACGGTCAGAAAGCCCATGTTATGGCGGGTGTGGGCGTACTTTTCGCCGGGATTGCCCAGACCCGCTATTATCCACTCGACCGCCGATGTTGGTTTTCCAAACAGCATACGATTTCCTTTCCAGCATTTCAGGATACGCCCACGAAGGCGGGAAAAGAACTTTCCCCGCCTTGTGCTGTGTACCCGTGTTTTTTTGTCCGCTTATGGATTGGTGTCCGCGTGGACACCGCGACGCCGTGAAAACGCCCCTTAGATACTCATGGACGAGAACGGCAGATTCTGGAAAATGCGCTCAATCGCTTCCGCGAACATCGGCGCGGAGTCGAGATAGCGGAGTTTCGTGCAGTTCTGCGCCTCGACGGGTGCCGGAATCGTGTCCAGAAGCGCCAGTTCCTGAATAGGGCTGTTCTGAATCGTGGTAATGGCCTTGCCCGACAGCACGCCGTGCGACGCACACGCATAGACATTATGCGCGCCGTTCTTCACGAGCGCCTCGGCGGCGTGGCACAGTGACCCCGCCGTGTCAATGAGGTCGTCCACCAGAATGCAGTCGTAGCCCTTGACATCCCCGATAACGTTCATGACCATGCTTTCGTTAGCCTTGGGGCGGCGCTTGTCCACAATGGCAAGCCCCGCGTGGATTTTCTGGGCAAACGCCCGCGCCCGTCCCACGGAACCCACGTCGGGAGAAACTACCATCATGTTGTCGCACTCCTGCCCGAATTTCCGGGCGTAATACTTGGCGAAAATGCCGCCGCCTTGGAGGTGGTCGACGGGAATGTCAAAGAATCCCTGAATCTGCGGGGCATGGAGGTCCATGGCGAGAATGCGGTTTGCCCCTGCTGTCATAATCATGTTAGAGACGAGTTTCGCCGTGATAGGGTCTCTGGCTTTGGTCTTGCGGTCCTGCCGTGCGTAACCGAAATACGGTATCACTGCCGTGATATGGTTCGCCGAGGCGCGGCGGAGCGCGTCGATGATGATGAGCAGTTCCATGAGGTTCTTGTTGACGGGCATGCAAGTCGACTGCACGACAAACACGTCACTGCCGCGCACGGTCTCATAGATTGAGACGTTAATTTCTCCATCGGAAAACGTACTGATTTCCGAGACCCCCAGTTTCACGCCCATCTGCGAACAGATTGCGTGGGCAAGTTTGGGGTTGGAGTTCCCCGCGAAGACTTTGAGGTCTTTGCTGTGGGAAAGGATGTCCTTAGCGTGAGAAATCATGAACAGCGCCTCTTTTCTGTAGTTCTGAAAGACTTTCGCACCTGCTATATATGAACGTCCCGGCGCATTGCGTGCGAAAAGGGACGAAACTTTTGTCTTTCCTGTCACGGAAAACCCCGACGCATTTCTGATTCTTGACCGCGCCCCGCGTTCCCGCGACAAGGAAGCGTCAGGACATGGTTTCCGGCTTGAAAACAGGTTCCAGTTCCCGCAAGGTGTCAAGGCCGTATAGGGGAACCCAGCCCGACAAAAGGGAGGCGTCCTGTACGGCATTGGTCAGGCGTACGGCCCACGCCCGCCGGAGTACGTCACCGGGGGCGGCGTAGGCGAACCCCGCGCCGATTTGCGGGAACGGCAACGCGGCACGCGGAAGCACCGCGACAGATTCCGGGGTGTCCAGAAACTCCATCAGGGCGTCGTGGCGTTCCGAGACCCGCACGGACAAGGCCGGGGGCAGACAGTCCCGGATTTCGGCGTCATAGCGCGGCGGGGCGGCGACAAACAGCCCTGTCACGCCGTCCGCCGACAGGGCGCGGCACATCCAGTACAGAACCGGTCTGCCCTGTACGGATTCCAGCGCCAGAGGCCGCACACCGTCCGCAAGGACAGTATCCGGCTCGAAAAACAGTACGGCTTTTTTCGGCACTCCCACAAAAACACCTCCCGCGACAATTTCCTTATTCCATTATAACAAATATTCAGGGAAATTCCAGTGCTTTCATGAAAAATTTCCGACAAAACTTTTCTGTTTTTTTGTGGGAGGCAACAGAAATCCGCCCGGACGACCGCCAATCATATGAAAAATCGCTCTGTGTACCCGGCACGACGGGAAAATGTCATCAAAAAAATAAAATTTCTTTGAAAATACCGTTGAATTTACGCCGGAAAAGGTTTACAATAGGTGGACGAACTGGAAAGCCGCCTCTCCGGCGCGTCGCAAGGAGGCCGCCATGCTGAACATTGTTCTTGTGGAACCGGAAATCCCGCAAAACTGCGGCAACATCGCCCGTACCTGTGCCGCCACCGGAAGCCGTCTCCACCTCGTCCGCCCGCTGGGGTTTGATATCTCCGACCGCGCCGTCAAACGCGCCGGTCTCGACTACTGGCACCTCGTCGAAGTCTTTGACTATCCGAATTTGGACGCGTTTTTCAGAACGCGCCCGGAGGCCGTGTCCGACCTGTGGCTGAGTACCACGAAAGCCCCCCGCCCGTACACCGACGCCGTTTTCACGCCGTCAAGCTGGCTCTTTTTCGGCAAGGAGACCGCCGGACTTCCCGCCGCGTTCCGCGAACGCTTCCCGGAACGCTGTGTACGTCTGCCGATGATTTCCGACGCGAGAAGTCTCAATTTAAGCAACTCCGTCGCCGTACTCGTCTATGAAGCGCTCCGGCAGACGGGTTTCCCCGGCCTATGCTGATTCCGCCGTGTATCCCCGGCCGGAAGGCCGCTGATATATTTCATCATGGGAGGTTAGAGTTAATGAACTACAACAAGAAGACCGTCAAGGATGTAGATGTGAAGGGAAAGAAAGTCCTGCTCCGCTGTGATTTCAATGTCCCGCAGGACAAGGTTACTGGCGAAATTACCAGTGACAAGCGCATTAAAGCCGCCCTGCCGACCATTCAGTATCTGCTCGACAACGGCGCGGCGGTCATTGCCTGCTCCCACCTCGGCAAGCCCAAAGGAGTAGACCCCAAGTTTACACTCGCTCCCGTGGCGGTACGCCTCGGCGAACTGCTCGGAAAAGATGTCATTATGGCGAAGGATGTCGCGGGCGACGACGCCAAGGCCAAAGCCGCCGCGCTCCAGCCCGGTCAAATCATGCTGCTGGAGAATACCCGTTTCGAGAAGGGCGAGACCAAGAACGACCCCGAACTTGCCAAGGCTATGGCGTCGATGGCTGACCTGTTCGTGTCGGACGCGTTCGGCTCCGTACACCGCGCCCACGCCTCTACCGCTGGTGTCGCCGACTATCTCCCCGCCGTTTCCGGTTTCCTGATTCAGAAGGAATTGCAGTTCCTCGGCGGCGCGATTTCCAACCCCAAGCGCCCGTTAGTGGCGATTCTGGGCGGCTCCAAGGTCTCCTCCAAAATCGGCGTCATTAACAATCTCCTCGAAATCGCCGACACGATTATTATCGGCGGCGGCATGTCCTACACCTTCTCCGCCGCGCAGGGCGGCAAAGTCGGCACCAGTCTGCTTGAAAAGGACTGGCTCGACTACTCCAACGACATGATGAAAAAGGCCAAGGAAAAGGGCGTCAAGTTCCTGCTCCCCGTCGATACGGTCTGTGCCGACAACTACGCCCCCGACGCCAAGTCTCAGGTTGTCAAGGACGGCGAAATCCCCGACGGCTGGATGGGTCTGGATATCGGCCCCGAAACCGTCAAACTGTACTGCGACGCGGTAGCCGGTGCCGGTACGGTTATCTGGAATGGCCCCATGGGCGTCTTTGAGTTCCCGGCGTTCGCCAAGGGTACCGAAGCCGTCGCCGACGCGCTCAGCAAGACTTCCGCCATTACCGTTATCGGCGGCGGCGACAGCGCGGCGGCGGTCGAACAACTCGGCTACGCCGACAAGATGACCCATATCTCCACGGGCGGCGGCGCGTCTCTGGAGTTCTTGGAGGGTAAGGAACTGCCCGGCGTGGCCTGCCTGCTCGACGCCTAATCTCCTGAAAGTCCGCGAAACTACCGGAAATTCTGTTTTCCGGTATCCATAAACCGTCTCCCGTCTCCGCTCCGCCGGGCGGATACGGGAGACCATAAGACAAAAAAGGGGTTATGATGTCATGAATCGCAGATATCGCCATACAATCATTGCCGGCAACTGGAAAATGAATAAAACCGCTAAGGAGACCAAAGAGTTCGCCGAGGAAATGAAAAAACTCTGGACGGTTCGCCCCAAGTGGTGTGACACGGTTATCTGTGTCCCCGCCTGCAACATCTCCACAGCCACAAAAGCCTTTAAGGAACTCCGCATTGCCGTTGGCGCGGAAAACGTGTACTTCGAGCCGAACGGCGCTTTCACGGGCGAGATTGCCGCCGATATGCTGTCCGACCTGAACGTAAAATATGTCATCGTGGGTCACAGCGAGCGCCGCCAGTATTTCGGCGAAACCGACCAGACCGTAAACAAGAAAGTCCACGCCGTCCTGAATGCCGGGATGAGTCCCATTATCTGCGTGGGCGAGAGCCTTGAGGAACGCGAGAAGGGTATCACCGACGAACTGATTGCGCTTCAGGTCAAGAGCGCGCTAAGCGGCGTCAGCGCCGAACAGGTGCGCCGTTGCGTTATCGCCTATGAACCCGTGTGGGCTATCGGCACGGGCAGAACCGCCACCGCCGAACAGGCCGGGGAGGTCTGCAAGAATATCCGTTCCACAATTCGCACGCTTTACGGTGCGCGTGTCTCCCGCAGTATTACCATTCAGTACGGCGGCTCCATGAACGAGAAGAACGCCAAGGAACTGTTGGCACAGCCCGATATCGACGGCGGCCTGATTGGCGGCGCGGCGCTGGTGCCTGAAAAGTTCCTCGCCATCATCAACGCGGCAAATCAAGACCAAGAGTAAGCTATCCGGAAGGGGACACCCCTTCACTGTTCGACCCACGCGTCCGCTACTGCGTGGGTCGTCATTATGAGACCGGGGTGAGGAAAGCCGTCATGAAAGCGCCTACCATTCTGATTATCGCGGACGGCCTCGGCGTCGCCGGGGAATCCGCGGGAAACGCCGTATGGGCCGCCAATACGCCAGTGCTGGACCATTTCCGGGAGGAATACGCCTATACTACGCTTGCCGCGTCCGGTTCCGACGCCGGACTGCCGCCCGGACAGTGCGGTAACAGTGAGACCGGACATCTGCTCATCGGTGCCGGACGCGTCGTGCCGCAGAGTTTGACCCGTGTCTCCGACGCCATTGCCGACGGTTCCTTTTTCCGCAACGCGGCCTATACGCGGGCAATCGAAAATTGTCTGCGTTCCGGGAGTGCCCTGCACCTTATCGGACTGCTGTCCGACGGGGGCGTGTACTCCCACACAGACCATTTGTTTGCGTTGTTGCGCATGGCGCGGGATTACGGCCTCAAACGCGTCTGGATTCACGCCTTTCTGGACGGGCGCACCGCGCCGCAGACATCCGGCGCGGCCTTCCTCCGCCGTACGGAAGCCGTCTGCCGGGAATTGGACACGGGAGCCATTGCCACAGTCATGGGTCGCCGGTTCGGCATGGACCGTCAAGAGCGCTGGGACCTCATCGAAGAGGCGTACGACGCGCTTGTGTACGGCGAAGGCACCGACATCGACCCCAACCCCGCCGACGCCGTGGAGCGCCTGTATCGCGGCGGCATTACCGACGAGTTCATAGAGCCGATTATCTGTGACAGCGGCGGCACTGTCTCCGACAATGACAGCGTGATTTTCTTCAACTGCGGCGGGAGCCGTTTGCAGGAACTGGCGCGGGCGCTGACTTCCCACGATTTCAACGCCTTTACGCGGCAGGTGTTCCCGCTGGTGTGCGTCAGTACGGGGGAATGCGGCGTGCCGGAAGTCGAGGTTGCTTTTCCGCGTCCCGAACTGCGCAACACGCTGGGCGAATATCTCAGCGGCCTTGGCCTGACGCAGTTACGCATGGGCGAAGAGGAACGTATCAAGCGCGTTACCGTCCTGTTCAACGGCGGGCGGGAGACGCCGTTTCCGGGGGAGGAACGTTTTTCCGTGCCGTCGCTGTACGGCCCCGACGCCGCCGTACACCCCGAAAAGAGCGCCGAAGACCTCTCCGCCGAGGCAGTCGCCCGCATGGAGGCCGGAACTTATGACATGATTGTGCTGACGCTCTCCGACTGCGACAAAGCCGGGCATTCCGGCGACTTCAAGGCCACTGTCCGCGCCGTGGAAACTGTCGACGAGTGCATAGGGCGCGTTGTCGAGGCGGCGCTGAAACTGGGCGGTATCGCCATGGTGACGGGCAGTCACGGCAACGCCGAAGATATGTTGCAAGACGACGGTTCCCCGCGCACCTCCGGCACAGTGAATCCGGTTCCGTTCCTGTTATGCGGCGCGGGAACACGTCTGCGTCCGGGGCGGCTGTCGGATATCGCGCCGACTGTGCTGGATGTGATGGGGCTTGCCTGTCCGCCCGAAATGGACGGAAAAACGCTCATTGTGGAGTAAAGCGATTTCCCATGACAGTTACGCAAAAACATGACAGTTACGCAAAAACAGGCCGGACATGTACATCATGTCCGGTCTGTCACTGATTGCGGTCACAAGGCCTCCCGGAGCATGTCGAGTGCTTCCCCGATGTCGCCGTCAATGCACACGGAACGCCCCGCGATATTGTCCGGTACCATTGTCTCCCCGGCGTTGACGCAGGCATAGAACGCCGACGGGTTCTTGTACGTCATGCCCCAGAACGGGTACTTGATAATCACCGGCGTGTTGTAGCGTACGCCCAGTTCCAGAAAGAGTATCGAACGCCCCTCATGACTGTGCAGGAAGTCACTGTAGCGTTGCGCGGCGGCGTGCCAGCCGTCGTCCTCGACAAATGTCTCATCGGCGCGGAGATTCAGCGCCACGGGCTTTCCGCAGTGCGGACAACACGGAATCAGTTCCGGCGGGACGCGCATGTTTCGCTGTTTCTCGAACATGTCCCGGATGACGCGTTCATTGTCCCACGTCTCCTGTCGGCACGGTTCCGAACACTGGAAAAGCCCGTAGTCGCCTTGCGTATAGAACAGGCGCTTCTTGTCGAATCCCGCCTTCTGGAAGCAGTGGTCGACGTTGGTTGTCAGCACAAAGTAATCCTTGTCCCTGACCAGTTCCAACAGCGTGTTGTAGACGGGTTTCGGCGGATTCATGTAACGGTTAGCCATAATGTAGCGGCTCCAGTACGCCCAGTATTCCCCGGCGTCCGGGAACGGGTAAAAGCCGCCCGTACACATGTCGCTGAAACCGTACTTTTCGCCGAAGTCGCGGAACCAGTGCGCGAAGCGTTCCCCGGCACAGGTGAACCCCGCCGACGCGGACAGCCCCTCCCCCGCGCCGATAACCACGACTTTCACGCCCCGGAACACGTTTGCGAAGCGTTCGATTGCCTCCGGCTCGATGTGCGTTGCTTTCAAACTCATGAAGAGTCCCCCTTGTTGTGCAACAGCGGAACCGGAAAGTATCCGGTTCCGCTGTCGGGTGTCAGTCCGTGACGTAGGGCAGAAGCGCGATTTGACGGGCGCGCTTGATGGCCTCGGTCAACTGCCGTTGGTGCATGGCACAGGTGCCGGTCGTGCGGCGGGGCAGAATCTTGGAACGCTCCGAAAGGAAGCGTTTCAGTTTGTTGCTGTCCTTGTAGTCAATCTGGGCGCACTTCTCCGCGCAGAATTGGCACACCTTGCGGCGGCGTCCGCGTCCGCCGGGTCTGCCGCCGGACTTTCCTTCTCTATCGTATGCCATAGGAAGATACTCCTTTCACATCAAAATCAGAACGGAAGGTCGCCGTCATCGTCGGCGAGTTCCGCGAAGCCGGACGGTGTGGAAGCCGTGCCGGAAACCGTATCGGCGGCGGGGGCGGGATTTGACGATTCCTCATTATTATTGGCGGACGGAGCCGGATTTGTCGCCGGGGCGGCGTTGTCGTAGCCGCCGCCGTAGGTGGCGGAGCCGGAACTGTAGCCGCCGTAACCGGAACCGTAGCCCGCGCCGGTATTGGAGCCATACCCCGCGCCGCTGTTGGAGCTGTACCCGGCACCGTTGCCGGAACCGTAACCGGCACCGTAGCCGCCGGACTGGTTGCCGTACGAGGCATAACCGGAAGAACCGTAACCGGAACCGTAGCCGCCGGACGGAGCGCCGTAACCGGCACCGTAGCCGCCGGACGGAGCGCCGTACCCGGACGCGCCGCCATAGCCGCCGTTAAACTCGCCGTTATTGTTGGGATTGTCCCGCTTGCTGTCGCCGAAGTAGATGTTGTCGGCGACAATCTCCACGGATGTGCGCTTGTTGCCTTCCCTGTCCGTCCACTTCTTGGTCTGTAGACGACCGTCGACAATCATCACGCGCCCCTTGAAGAAATAGCGGCTTGCGAACTCCGCCGTATTCCGCCACGCGACCACGTCAAAGAAATCGGTCTGTTTGGTGCCGTCTTGGCTCTTGAAGTCCCGGTCAACGGCAATCGTCATTGTCGTGACGGCAATGCCCGACTGTGTGCGCCGGAGTTCGGGGTCCCGAACCAGATGCCCCATAATGCTTACCCTGTTCAGCATGAAAAGTTCCCCCTCATTCGCCCTTGCAGACAATCAGGGAACGCATGACGCCCTCTGTAATGCGGAACACGCGGTCAAGCTCCTTGGGGAACTCCGGCCCGCTCGTGAAGGACATCAGCACATAGTGACCCTCGTTCTTGAAGTTGATGGGATAGGCCAGACGCCGCGTCCCCCACTCCTCGACTTCCACGGCGGAGCCGTGCTGTTCGGCAAGGTCGCGGAACTTCGCCACTGTCGCGGCGATACCTTCCTCACCCTGCGCGGGGTCGACGATATACACGACCTCATAGTTGGCGGAAATTTTAGCCATACTTGCACCTCCTTTTGGACAGATGGCCCTTACGGATTCCGTAAGAGCAAGGATTTTCCTGTGTAAACACAAGTTTGATTATTGTAGCGCCCCGTAACGCGTTTGTCAAGCGTTTTTTTGACAGATTCCGGACAGCGATATCAAAAGGAATCGCGCCCCGCCGCGAAAATGTCAAAAAAATACTTGACAACAACTTTTCGGTGTGCTATCCTGAAAGCCTATGCGGGTTTGGAGGCGCTTTCCGCCGTCCGCCCCTCAATTTTCGCAGAAAGGAGTTAGAACGTCATGCCTACCTTTAATCAGCTCGTCCGGAAGGGACGCGAAAAGACGACGTACAAGTCCACGTCTCCCGCGCTCCAATTCGGCCTGAACACCCTCAAGACCCGTACGACCGACCTGCCCTCTCCGCAGAAACGCGGCGTCTGCACCGCCGTCCGTACCGCGACCCCCAAGAAGCCGAACTCCGCGCTTCGTAAAATCGCCCGTGTGCGCCTGACCAACGGCTATGAAGTCACAGCCTATATCCCCGGCGTTGGACATTCCCTTCAGGAACACTCCGTGGTCATGATTCGCGGCGGTCGTGTCAAGGATTTGCCCGGCGTCCGCTACCACATCATCCGCGGCACACTCGACACCCAAGGCGTACAAAACAGGATGCAGGCCCGCTCCAAGTACGGCGCGAAACGCCCGAAACAAAAGTGAGCCTTTCGCGCTGTCGCCCTAATGGATAGGGCGTGAGTTGAAATGAAATCAAGTACGGCGCGAAACGTCCCAAGCAGAAGTAAGCCCCGGCACATCATCTGAACTGAACTATGCCGAAAGGTTTGACATATATTTATGGGCAAACCCGCTTCGGCGGCATACGGGAGAGGTTTTCCCGCCTCTTTCGAGTACCTGCCCCAGTATGGGGAATCAATTTACAGGAATGGAGGGAAGCAACGTGCCAAGAAGAGGGAATGTCCCCAAACGCGAAATCTTACCCGACCCCGTTTACGGCTCCATCCTCGTGACGCGTCTGATTAACAGTGTCATGCTCGATGGCAAGAAGGGCGTCGCCCAGAAGGTCGTCTATGCCGCCTTCGACGAAATCAAGGACAAAACCGGCAAGGAACCCGTGGAAGTGTTCAATCAGGCCATGGAAAATGTCATGCCGAGTCTGGAAGTCAAGGCGCGGCGCGTCGGCGGCGCGAACTATCAGGTACCCATGGAAGTCCGTCCGGCACGGCGCACGACTTTGGGTCTCCGCTGGCTGACGGCATTCGCCCGCTCCCGCGGGGAACGTACCATGGCCGAACGCCTCGCCGGAGAGGTCATGGACGCCGCGAACAATACCGGCGGCGCGGTTCGCCGCCGCGACGAAATGCACAAGACCGCCGAGGCTAACAAGGCCTTCGCGCATTTCCGTTGGTAATCGCACTGTTTCCGCGCCCGTGCGGGAACGCCGGACCCTCAGCGGGGAATGAACCAGAACAATGAGAAAAACATCTCTTGAAAACACCCGCAATATCGGCATTATGGCCCATATCGACGCGGGCAAAACCACGACAACGGAACGCATTCTTTTTTATACCGGCGTCAATTACAAAATCGGCGAGACCCACGACGGCACCGCTACCATGGACTGGATGGCGCAGGAACAGGAACGCGGTATCACAATCACGTCCGCCGCCACAACCTGCTATTGGTCCGGCAGTAATGACCAGTTCCCGCAGACCCGGATTAACATCATTGACACGCCCGGACATGTGGACTTTACGGTAGAAGTCGAGCGTTCCCTGCGTGTGCTGGACGGTTCCGTGACGGTACTGTGTGCCAAGGGCGGCGTAGAGCCGCAGTCCGAAACCGTCTGGCGTCAGGCCGACACCTACCGCGTACCCCGCATGATTTACGTCAACAAAATGGATATCATGGGCGCGGACTTCTTCAATGTCCTGCGCATGGTGCGCGACCGCCTCAAATGTACCGCTATCCCGATTCAACTCCCAATCGGCGCGGAGGATTCCTTCCGGGGAATCATCGACCTTGTGGAGATGAACGCCGATGTCTACTATGACGACCTCGGAAAAGATATGCGTATTGAGCCGATACCCGTCGACATGGAGGATATCGCCCAAGAGTACCGCGAAAAACTCCTTGACGCCGTGTCCATGGTCGATGACAGCATTATGGAGGACATGTTGGAGGGGAAAGCCGTAGAGGCGTCCCGTATCCGCGCCGCAATCCGCGCCGCGACCGTCTCCAATCAAATGGTACCCGTGACCTGTGGCACGTCCTACCGGAATAAGGGCGTTCAGAAACTCCTTGACGCCATTGTCGACTATATGCCGTCGCCGCTCGACATTCCGGCTATTCGCGGCGTCAACCCCAAGAACGATAAGGAAGAAGAACGCGTTGCCGACGAGAACGCGCCGTTCTCCGCGCTGGCGTTCAAAATCATGACTGACCCCTTTGTCGGGCGTCTGTGCTTCTTCCGGGTCTACTCCGGGCATTTGTCCAACGGCGCGACTGTCTACAACAGCACCAAGAATATACGGGAACGCATGGGACGCATTCTGCAAATGCACGCCAACCACCGCGAGGACATCGAAGACGTGTACGCCGGGGACATTGAAGCCGCTGTCGGCCTGAAACGTACCACTACCGGCGACACACTCTGTGACGAGAAACACCCGATTATTCTGGAGTCCATGGAATTTCCAGAACCCGTCATCCGCGTGGCGATTGAGCCGAAAACCAAGGCCGGTCAGGAGAAAATGACCATCGGCTTAATGAAATTAGCCGAGGAGGACCCCACGTTCCGAACCTACACCGACGAGGAGACCGGACAGACGATTATCGCCGGTATGGGCGAGTTACACCTTGAAATCATCGTCGACCGCCTGTTGAGAGAGTTCAAGGTAGAAGCCAACGTCGGCGCGCCGCAGGTGGCCTACAAGGAGACTATCAAGCGGACTGTCGAACAGGAAACCAAATACGCCCGGCAGACCGGCGGCAAAGGTCAGTACGGACATGTCAAAATCCGTGTCGAACCCAACACCCCCGGCAAGGGGTACGAGTTCGCCAATGAGGTTGTGGGCGGCGCGATTCCCAAGGAGTATATCCCCGCTGTCGACGCGGGCATTCAGGGCGCTATGAACGCCGGTGTTATCGCCGGATTCCCTGTTGTCGACGTGAAAGTCACGCTCTACGACGGCTCTTTCCACGAAGTCGACTCGTCCGAAATGGCCTTCAAAATCGCCGGTTCCATGGCCTTCAAAGACGCCTGTCGCAAGGCCGACCCGACATTACTGGAACCCATTATGAAAGTCAGCGTCATTGTACCCGACGAGTATATGGGCGACGTTATCGGCGACCTCAACGCCCGGCGCGGACAGATTACCAAGTTAGAAGCCCGTTCCGGCGCACAGCAGATTGATGCCAATGTACCGTTAGCGGAAATGTTCGGCTATGCCACCGACTTGCGTTCCCGGACACAGGGTCGCGGACAGTACACCATGGAACCCAGTCACTACACCGAAATCCCGCGCAATCTCCGTGAGAAAATCGAGGAATCTCACGGACACCGTTGAGAAAGCCCTTGCAATCCCCGGAAAAATCAGGTACAATGACAGTACCAAGTTTTCTTACGCAATCACCCGAACAGGAGGAATATCCAACATGGCAAAGCAAAAGTTCGAGAGAACGAAACCCCATGTCAACATCGGCACCATTGGCCACGTTGACCACGG
>JAFSRZ010000024.1 GCA_017445875.1 Oscillospiraceae bacterium
CGGGTCATTCCGAGGTTTTGCCCGCTGTAAAGTCAGCGCGAACTAACGCCACGGATTTTAGGCGTCTTCCACCTTACGGTGACAAATGTCCATAAATGCGTATGCTTGACCGTATTTTTAGTAACTTAACGCCTCCTCCTTAATTCAGGACTTCGGGCTTTTGCGCCTGTTGCTGATGATTTTCGTCGGCGTAGATGTGGAGACGCTTCAGGGAATCTTTGCTGAGGGTATTGCGGGGCATCATACCGCGTACGGCTACACGCATAGCCAATTCGGGTTTCTGCTGCATGAGAATACGGTAGGGAGTTTCCTTGAGGCCGCCGACCCAACCGGAGTGGGTGCGATAGAATTTCTGTTGCGGCTTTTTGCCGGTCAACACGGCCTTGGCGGCGTTGATAATGATAACATAGTCCCCGCAATCGGCGTGGGGGGTATAGGTGGGCTTTCCTTTTCCGCGGAGCAGGTCAGCGGCGCGGACGGCAGTTTTGCCGAGGGGCTGACCGGCGGCGTCAAGGATGTACCACTTGCGCTGGATATTGGCCTTGTTCGCCATGAAAGTGGACATTTGGATTTCCTCCGATATGATGTGATTTTGCTTTACAAAACGCGGTTTTGCGGCTATAATGAACGCGTAACGCTATTTATACCACGCCGCCGGACAGTTTGTCAACAGGAATTTCGCGTTGTGCCGGGAATACTCGTGAATGCTTCGATTTTCGCGTGTTTTCTCGTGAATGCTCGATTTGCAATTAAAAAATCAAGACCACGAAAGAGAAATCCGCCGCTTGTTTTCCGCGCATTCCGTCAAATACAGATTAATCAGGGTCTGGTAGGGAATCCCGCAATCTTTAGCCATCGCCTTGAAATAGTCCACGGTGTCGGCGTTCAGGTTGATTGTAACCTGACGTTTGACATACTTCGCGTACGGGTTTTTGACTGCGTTGCTGAAATCGTATTCCTCTCTCATGTTATCACCTCAATATTTCAATTTATCCCATCCCTTCTTCCCACCATGAGGGGCGGGAAGAAGGGACAGGAAACGATAAATTATTTTAACATCTTTTGTGGTAGGTCATTGCCTCTTTTTTGGTTGCTTTCCTTGCGGAAATCAGCCGGATTACAGTGTCAGAATACCGTACGCAGTAACTGACAATCAACAGATTGGCGCGTGTACTGTATCCCAGTTGCAGGAATCTGTCTTCCTGCTCTGAATGGTCTGGATCGGACATCATCAAGGCGTTTACATCAAGAAAGACAGTGGCCGCCTCTGTGAATCTGACGCCGTGCTTTGTATATACAGCATCGTCTTTGTCCGAATCCCACTCAAATGTCACCTCAGTCAAATCATTCAATGCGTAAGAAATCGTAGCCATTGTGTACTTCTCCTGTCCTGTCTCATCAATATAAAATATTTCCGCTTGTGTGCTTCACTGTAGGCAAGTAGACCAAGAAAGGCAGTATTTAGACGAAAGTGGAGAGAAAAGAGTAATATAGATGTGAATAGAGAGAAGAGAGTAGTAGAGATGTGAGAAATGCACACATTCGGAAATGTTTTTGTCAAACGGCACTATAATTATATCATAATTATAGTGTAATGCAATAGATGATATTAACAAAAAATTATATGCACAATTAAAAAAATTGTGCATTATCACCTCCTAGCGAAAACGCTATGAAATTTACGTACGCCTCAGAGAACCCATTTCAGGAGAATGAGCAGGACAAGGCCGGGCAGGCCGAACACGCCGACAATCAGCGCGTTTACGACATTCAAGCCCAGATAGACGCCGGTCACGCCCGACAGCAGATTCACCAGCCACAGCGCGACGAAGCCGGAGACAGTATTGAGCAGTAATTTGAGTGCCAGACGCAGCGGGGCGCTTAAAATCCGCACCACCGCCACGAGTAAGAACACAATCAGCACGCCGCCCAAGAGCGTGGAAATACCATTCATAGTTTTTTCCTCCAATCGTCTTTCCAAACAGTCCGGTACTGCCGATATTATTACAGTATACCGGAAGAAGCGCCGTTTGTACAGTGCTTTTTCACGGTTCGGGGCAGGTAGTCACACAGTGCCTGTACAGTGCTTTTTCACGGTTTGGGGCAGGTAGTCACACAGTGCCTTTCACGGTTCGGAACAGATAATCACACAGTGCCTTTTCGGCGCTGATACGGTACACGCAAGCCTCGACAAGCGCGGGGTCTGCGGCCTCGTCGAGCCGCTGATAGGCGCTGGACAGTTCGCCCCACGCGGTACGCAATTCGGTTTCGAGCGGCGACGGGCGCGGCGTACGGGGTCTGAATCTCACGGGACATTCCCCCCTCATCAGGATACGGGCAGTGTGCGCCGTTATGACCGTTTTTATGCGGGAGCGTGAAGCAGTGGAACACATGGAGTATATGCGGGAGGCATTACATTTAGCGTCCGAGGCGGCGGAGGCCGGAGAAGTGCCGGTAGGATGTGTGATAGTGCGTGACGGCACGATTATCGGGCGCGGGCGGAACCGCCGGGAGGCGTCGCGGCGCACGGACGCACACGCCGAAATGGAGGCAATCGCGCAGGCCAACGCCGTACTTGATACTTGGCGTCTCGACGGGTGCGACCTGTACGTGACGCTGGAACCGTGTCCGATGTGCGCGGGGGCGATACTCAACGGACGCTTCCGGCGGGTGTGCTTCGGGGCGCGTGACAGAGTTATGGGGGCGTGCGGCGGGGTGTTCAACCTCTTTATGGAAAATTTCCCGAATAAGACGGCGGTACAAGGGGGTATCATGGAGGAGGAGTGCCGGGAACTGTTGTCGGCGTTCTTCACGACCCTGCGGAAACCTGTCTGAAAATTCACGTTCCGTTCATGACAACGGCGCGGATATCGGCTATGATATCCGTGTACCATGCGGAACGTATACGCGGAAGGAGTGGCGATGAAACGTAAGCAAAACAAGTTTTTCAAGCGTGTTTTTCAAGTGTTCTTATTTTTGGTGGCGGTCGCCACGTTGAGCGCGACCGGGTTTGTGTTCTGGGCGGTTGTGACAAGCCCGCAACTGGATTTGAAGAAAGTAGCGCCACAGCGTTACCGGACAACGATGTTAGACGCGGACGGAAATGTCATGCGGTATTTAGCCGGGGAGGAGGCGAACCGGGTTTACGTGCCGCTGAATCAGATTCCGGAGCGGGTGCGGGAGGCGTTCGTGTCGATTGAGGACCAGAGATTCTATCTGCACCACGGAATCGACGTGCGGGGAATCGGGCGCGCCATTGTCGAGGACATCCAGAGCATGAGTTTTTCACAGGGTGCCAGTACCCTGACACAGCAACTGATTAAAAATAATATGTTCGCGTCGGGCATGGAAGAACGGACGCCCGTCGAGAAGCTGACACGCAAGATACAGGAACAGTATTTGGCGATTGTCTTGGAGAGCATGAAGGACAAAGACTGGATACTCGAAAACTATCTGAACACGATAGACCTTGGCGGGGTATGGGGCGTGGAAACGGCGTCATTAAAGTATTTCGGGCGGCACGTGTGGAGTTTGAGCACGGGGGAGGCGGCGGCACTCGCGGCGATTACAAAGAATCCGTCGGCCTACAACCCCGTCCGGCACGAGGACGACAACGCGTCGCGCCGGAAACTCGTACTCCGCAAGATGTGGGAGCAGGAGTATATCACGGAAGCGGAGTACGAATCGGCATGCGCGGAAGATGTGTACGGAATCATCCGGCGCGTGGCGGAGAGCGGCGAGGCCGTGACGCCGGTCTATAGCTGGTTCGAGGACGCGGTGTTGGAATCCGTGCGGAACGACTTGGAGAAAATCGGGCGCTACTCCCCCGAAGAGTGCTGGGAGCTGATTTACAGCGGCGGTTTGACCATCGAGACCACGCAGAACAGCCATATTCAACGCGTCTGTGAACAGAATATGGAAATTCTGCGTTCAGAGGCACAGTTTACGATAGTGGTCATGGACTACAAGACGGGGGCCGTGAGCGGAATTATCGGCGCGAACGGGGAAAAGACAGTCAGCCGTGCTTTGAACCGCGCCACAACATCCGTACGCCAGCCGGGTTCAACGCTGAAACTGTTAGGCGCGTACGCGGAGGCGCTCGAAAGCGGCGCGGCGACACTCGGCACAGTCTACGACGACCGCCCGACGAAGTATCAGACGGACGGCAGTACCGTCAGGAACGCCGACGGGCGTTACCGCGGACGCGTGACTATCCGGCAGGCCGTGACGCATTCTATTAACACTGTGGCGTTACAGTGTTTTCAGGACGTGGGTTTGGACGCCGTATGGGAACGCCTGAAACTGTTTGGTTTCGCGCACTTGGACGACGCCGACCGCGTGGAGGCCTTAGCCCTCGGCGGCACACATCACGGCGTGACCAATCTGGAACTGACAGCCGCCTATGCCGCCATTGCAAACGAGGGAATTTATATGGAACCCCATTTCTACACGCGGGTTCTCGACCAAGACGGGGAAGTCCTGTTGCAGAAAATCCCGCACAGCCGCCGGGCGTTGAGCGCGAAAACCGCCTTTCTGCTGACTTCCGCCATGCAGGACGTTTTGATGTCCGGCACCGGGCGGCACGCCAGTTTCCCCGGACAGACCTTAGCCGGGAAAACCGGCACCACCACCGACCAGCGGGATTTATGGTTCGTGGGCTACTCGCCGTATTACGTCTGCGGCGTCTGGAGCGGCTACGACGACAACCGCCCCCAATACGAAAACGAAGTCTTACCGCTCTGGCAGGAGGTCATGCGGGGCGTACACGCGGACTTGCCAACGGCGATATTCCAAGTCCCGGACGGCGTGGAGCGGCAACTGATTTGCGCCAAGTGCGGACAGTTAGCCGTACAGGGCTTGTGTGACAGCACCGTACAGGGCGACATGACCTATACGGAGCTGTTCCTGTCCGGCACGGCACCGAAACGCGTCTGTGACTGTCACACGCGCACGACCATTTGTCTGGGCAGCGGCTTACTTGCCAACAGTGCCTGTCCGCGCACGGAAAGCCGGGTTTTGTTATGGGACGGCACACGCGGCACCGACGACGCCGCCGCCGTTACCCCGGACGGCGTTTGCAAAACGCACTTTGACCCGTGGGCGTCCGAGCCGGAAACACCTGTCCAGCCGCCCGAACGCCAGACGGAGCCGGAACCCGAAGCGCCGTCTGAAATCGTTATTCCGCAGTGGGTCGAGGAACTCTGGAAGGACTTCAGACAGTATATCGGTTTTGACGATTGACGCGTCAAAAGAGCGGACTTACGCGACGGATACCAAGGAGGGTTGAATCATGAGGCGGATACCAAGGAAGGACGAAACAATCATGAGACGCGGAATCTGTTTGTTACTGTGCCTGTTACTGCTGACGGGCGGAGTACCGGCCGCCGCGCCGGACACGTACGACGCCCCGGCGTGGCTGCTCGCCGACGATGGCGACAGTACCAACACCGGCAACAGTACCGACACCGGCGACAGTACCGACACCGGCAACTCTGATACCGGCAACAGTGATACCGGCGACAGTACCGATACCGGCGACAGTGGCGACAGTGGCGACAGTGGCGACAGCGGCGACAGTGGCGACAGCGGCGACAGCGGCGACAGTACCGACACCGGCGACAGTGGCGACAGTGGCGACAGTGACGAAATGGTACAGTTGACGCCCCCGGTCAAAATGGGATGGGGACGGGACTATCATTTCCTCATGGAATTTTACACGAAGCAGAAAAGCGACGAAATTCTGAAAGATGAAGAGGAAGTCGATTATATTCCCTGTCCGGGTATGATGTACTGGTCCATTGACGGCGACAATCAGCGGCGGTACGCAATCGACCTCTATTTTGACGACCCGGAAGGCGCGCCGCAACTCGTGGAAAGCGTCAAAGAGTGGGTGGTCACGGGCAACCGGACGATGGAAAGCAATTTCCGTTTCTTCTGGTCGAACCGCCTCAGCGGGGACTACTATTTCCTAATTCGCACACTCGGCGACGGTATCCACTATTCCGACAGCGAAGCCAAGCAGTCGGAGGTGTTCACGTACGAGGCCCCGGATGGACAGTTAAGCCGTCCGGCGCGTCCGCGCTGGAAAGGTGTCTCCGAAGCCGCTACCGTGTTCATCTACCCGCCCACAAAGGACGACGACGAGGCCAACGGCTACTTGGACAGTACGTATCGGATAGGATACGAAGCCCGCTGGTGGTACGCCGCCGCCTTGACAAAGGACGATGACGAGGACGACGATACCGGCAGTACACCCGTTGTCGACACCGGCGACAGCGGCGACAGTGGCAACAGTGACAGCGGCGATAGTGGCAACAGTGACACCGGCGACAGTACCGATACAGGCAACAGCGGCGGCAATACAAAAAAAGATGATTACGACCCCACAAAGCCCGTCGAAGCCGGTACCATTCTGACCTTTTACCCGAAGCATTTCGAGTTCAAGCCGTCGGAGAAAATGCTTGCCGATTTCGGGAGCGGCTACTACTCCGTACAAATCCGCGCCCTGAGCGGGGATATTAACAAAGCCCGCCCCAGTGACTGGTCGGAATTAAGCATGGTTCGCCACATTGTCGCCGAAAATGACGACCTCACCACCATTGTAGACCGCGTCGACGAGAACACGGACGGCACAAACCGGCAACTTGCTATTAACAATGTCCGCAAGTTCGGCACATTCCGCCTTGTGGAGATGATGAACGCCGACAAGGACAATACTGGAGCCGTGGCGGCTATCGCGCAGTTGGAGGATGTCACGGGGAATTACGCACAGATTGTTGTGTCCGGCGGGTTATCCGAACTGTTCCCGGAAAGCCAAATTAACGTTATCGGCGCGGGGCTGAATGTCGACTTGGGAGAAGGTGTCGTCTTTCATCTCGGCGCGGCACACGCCGACGAGGTGCCGTCTACGCTCTATTCCAACGCTGTCCGCTTCTCCATGCAGTTGCTCGACACCAACGGCGCGTCCCTGACCCCGAACAGTACCGAATTGAGGGTTCCCGCGAAAATTACGCTTCCCGTGCCGAATACCATCAACCCACAGTTTTTTGTAATTCTACACCACCGCATGGACGGCACGGTAGAGACGCTTTCCAATGTCTCGTTACGGAAAGTCGATAAACAGTGGTACGCCAGTTTCGTGGTAACGAATTTCAGTGATTTTACGATGGCGGAGCAAAACGCGTTTTTGGAGGCGTCCAAGACCGCCGCCGGCGTGTCGGTCTCGTACCGCTTCAAGACCGCCGACGTGAAAAGCGCCTTCTGCGCCGTGCGTGACAGTTACGGGCGTCTGCTGACCGTGGCGGCGCTGGAAGCGTCAGAGACGCGGAAAACAGTACAAGTACCGTGCGACGGCGCGGCGTCGGTGAAGCTGTTCCTGTTGGACGGGAACCGCGTCCCGGCGTTCCCCGCGCTGACGGCCTCTGTCAAGTGACATGTTCCGTCAACGGATACGACAACAAGCCCCGGAAAGGTCAATCCTTCCGGGGGTTCGTATTGCTCATGATTTTTTTCCGCTTTTCTTTTTTCCGCGTTTCCGCTTTTTGGAACTTTTACCGGTCGTGTCGGGCTTGCCGGAGAGTTGCGCGGGCGGTTTGGGCGGTTCGGAGGGTTTGTCGTTGTTGCGGTGTTCGCGCCAGTCGCCGATTTCGTTCTTGAGTTCGGCGCGGATTTCCTGCGGAAACACGAGCCGCGCCGCGACCGCTCCCGCGATACATAACGCCGCGAACAGTAACATAGCGCGCTGTTCGCCGCCGGTCGTCAGCACAACCGCGCTGAGACCGAGTATCGCCGATATAACATACAGCGTGGCGACGGCCTGCTTTTGGTTGAGACCCATGTCGATTAAACGGTGATGAATATGTCCGCGGTCGGCGTGCATGGGGCTTTGACCGTGGGCGATACGCCGGAAGAAAGCAAAGGTCGTGTCGAAAATGGGCAAGCCCAGAATCAGGAACGGCACCACGAACGATATCACGGCGTAATACTTGAAAAGTCCCTGTATGGACATGGTAGCGAGGATGAAGCCCAGAAATGTTGCGCCGGTGTCGCCCATGAACATTTTCGCGGGGTTGAGGTTATAGGGCATGAAGCCCACACACGCGCCGACTAACGCCGCCAGTACGAAACTGACATCTGTTTCCCCCAACAGCAGCGCAATGACTAACATCATGGAGGCGGAAATCGTCGAGACGCCGTTAGCGAGGCCGTCGAGACCGTCGATGAGGTTGACGGAGTTTGTCACGGCGACAATCCAAAGCACGGTCAGCGGAACGGACAACTGTCCGAGATTCCAGTAGAGGTCGTCGGAGAAAATGTTAGGGTTGGAAAAGACCTGAATCGTGACGCCGTGTAATGTGGGAATCAGCGCCGCGCCGATTTGCACCACGAATTTGAGTGCCGCCGGAAGCGCCATACTATCGTCAATGACACCCAAGACGACAATCACGACCGCGCCCAAGAGTACGCTTTTCATCTCCGGCGTCATGGACACGAACAAAAGGGTACTAATCATGAAGCCGCTGAAAATCGCCAGTCCGCCCAGACGCGGAATGGGTACCTTGTGCATACGGCGGGCGTCGCGGGGAACGTCAATGGCACCGACTTTGTAGGCGAATGACCGTACAACGGGCGTCATCAGGAAACTGACGACCATCGCCACAAGAAGCGCAATCAGGACATAGGCGACGAGCGTATTACCAAACGCCATGACAGCCCCTCCTTTCGTCAGCGGGACAGAAAGCCGAGTTTCCGGTGAACTTTGCGCAACGTCCGAATAGCGATACCGTGCGCCCGTTCCGCGCCCTGACGGTAAATTTGTTCGAGATACGCCTTGTCGGACAGCAAACGCTCCGATTCCTCCCGGATAGGCCGGAACAGTTCTATAACGGCGTCGCCGACAGCGGTCTTGAACGCGCCGTAACCCTGCCCGGAAAACTCCGCTTCCGCTTCTTCAACGCTCTTGCCGGACGCCGTAGAGTAAATCGTCAGCAGATTGGAGACGCCCGGTTTCGCGTCGGGGTCGAAGCGTACGGACGTTTCGCTGTCCGTGACGGCGCGCTTGAACTTGCGCCGGATATCCTCCGGTTTGTCCAGCAGATTGACACAGCCTTCCGGGTCGGACTTGCTCATCTTGTTGAGGGGATTATTCAGGCTCATGATACGCGCCCCGACTTTCGGAATTAACGGTTCCGGGAGCGTGAACACATCGCCATAAATGCCGTTGAAACGCTGGGCGATATCGCGGCAGAGTTCGACATGCTGTTTCTGGTCAGCGCCGACGGGAACGGCGTCCGCCTGATACAACAGAATGTCCGACGCCATGAGTACCGGGTAGGTGAACAGTCCGGCGGTAATGTTGTCGGCGTGCTGTTGCGACTTCTGCTTAAATTGTGTCATGCGGCTGAGTTCGCCGAACTGCGTATAGCACCCCAGAATCCACGCTAATTCGGTATGTTCGGGGACGTGGCTTTGTACGAACAGGATACACTTTTCGGGGTCAAGGCCACAGGCCACGTACTGCGCCAACTGTGTCAGACAGCGCCGCCGTAACTGTGCGGGGTCTTGCCGCACGGTAATGGCGTGCAGGTCGACAATACAGTAAATGCAGTCGTACTCGGCCTGTAAGGCGTTCCAGTTGCGGATAGCCCCCATATACGAACCAAGCGTCAATTCGCCGCTGGGCTGAATGCCGCTGAAAATTTTTTTCCGGACGACGGTATCTTCCATAACGCGCACCTCTTGCACCGTGACATTTTCCGCGCTGACACGCGGCGTTTCCGTATTGTACCACGCCGGCCGGGAAAGCGCAACCTTTTTCCGAAAATCTGTCGCGTTGACAGTCCCCGGCGCGCGTGGTATACTGGACGTATCGAAAGGAGTTGACACACTATGGCGACGGACAGCATTTTTCACATGATTCATCTGACCGACCCGAAGGAAATAGAGCGCTTCATTGAGACGCTCGAAGAGGCCGAACGCTGGGCAATGGAGCATAAGGACGACAAAATAGACGTGCCGCCGTGCCGGGAAATGACCGATGAGGAAGTCCGGGCAATGTTTGACGGGTACAAATAGCCCGCAACACCCGAAAAAAAAACAGTAGACAAAGCGCGAAGAACGTGGTACACTGTCGGCAATGACAGCGCGGTAGGATTTAACCATGAGCAAAAGTTATTCACTGAAAAACGGCGTCTTGACAATCCAGAAAGGCATACCGTATATCAAAGACGAGGCTTTTCCAGACGCAACCGCAATTATACGCCGATAACACAAACTCCCCCGGACGAATCCGGGGGAGCGTTGCATTAGCGCCGTATGGCTTACGCGTACATATCCTTGAGCTTGAGGAGGTGCTGATAGCGTTCCATAGCGGTCTTTTCGTTCTTGACAAACAGATTTTCGGCGCGGTCGGGGAACTCGCGGGTCAGGCGGCTGTAACGGGCTTCGTTCATGAGGAACGCACGATAACCGTCCTCTTTGGGTTCCTTGCTGTCGAGGGTGAACTTGTTGCTTTCGGCGGCAGGGTTGAACCGGAACAGATTCCAGTAACCGCACTCGACGGCCTTTTTCATTTCGGCCTGACAATTGGTCATGCCGCCCTTGATGGAGTGCATTTCGCACGGGGCATAGCCGATAATCAGGGACGGTCCCGGATAGGCTTCGGCTTCCTGAATGGCTTTCAGGGTCTGCGCCATGTTGGCACCCATAGCGATTTGGGCAACGTAGATATAGCCGTAGGAAATGGCGATTTCGGCGAGGGACTTCTTCTTGATTTCCTTACCGGCGGCGGCGAACTGCGCCACTTGACCGATATTGGAGGCCTTGGAAGCCTGTCCGCCGGTGTTGGAGTAGACTTCGGTATCGAACACGAAGATATTGACATCGTTGCCGGAGGCGAGAACGTGGTCAACACCGCCGTAACCGATATCGTACGCCCAGCCGTCGCCGCCGAAAATCCAGAAGGACTTCTTCCGGAGGAACTCTTTCTTGTCGAGGATTTCCGCGACGAGAGAGCAGGCGGAGCAGTCGCAGAACTGTTCCCCGGCGGCCTTGCGTTCCTCGGCGTGTTTGAGCATTTCGGCGGCCTTGTCCGCGCCGAAATGAGCCTTTGCGGCGTCACTGCCAAAGAAGGGGATTACTTCGTCAATGGTGGAGATATTCGCCATAAGCGCGGCAATATAGGCGTCTGTGGCGTCACCGTTGGCGTTGCCGTCGGCGTAGGTGTCGAGCCACTTCTGCGCGGCCTCTTTGAGTTCGGGACGGGTCTGGGGCTGAGCAATCAGCGCTTCCGTCTTGGCCTTGAGACTGTCGCGGATGGCGTTGTGACCCAGGGACATGCCCAGGCCGTGTTCGGCGTTGTCCTCGAACAGGGAGTTGCACCAAGCGGGGCCGTGTCCGGCCTTATTCGTGCAGTAGGGGGAAGTCGCGGCGGGGCCGCCCCAGATGGACGAACATCCGGTGGCGTTGGAAATAAACATGCGGTCGCCGAACAGTTGCGTAATGAGGCGGGCGTAGGAAGTCTCGGCGCAGCCGGCGCAGGAGCCGGAGAACTCCAGCATAGGCTGACGGAACTGACTACCCTTGACGTTGTTGGTCTGGAGTTCCTTCTTCTCGGCGACTTCGGCTACGCAGTAATCGAACATGGCCTGCTGGGGCAACTCGCCCTCCTGCGGGACCATTTTGAGGGCCTTATTGCCCTTCTTGCCCGGGCAGACGCCCACGCACACGCCGCATCCCATGCAGTCGAGCGGGCTGACGGTCATGGCGAATTTGAGGCCGGGCTTGCCGGTGAAGTCGAGCATCTTGGCACCTTCGGGGGCCTTAGCGGCCTCGTCGGCGTCGAGGGCGAACGGGCGGATAGTGGCGTGCGGGCAGACGTAGGCGCACTGGTTGCACTGGATGCAGTTTTCGGGGTTCCACGAGGGGACGGTAACGGCTACGCCGCGTTTCTCGTAGGCGGCGGCACCGAGTTCAAACTGCCCGTCGATGTGCTTGGCGAAGGCGGAGACGGGGAGGCTGTCGCCGTCCATACGGCCCACGGGGTCGAGGATGTCGTTGACCTGGGCGACGAGTTCGGCCTTGCCCTTGCGCTGTACGTCCTTCTTCTCGTCAACGGCGTCTTTCCAGCTCTCGGGCACGTCGATTTTCTTGAAGGCGGTCGCGCCGGCGTCGATGGCGCGGTGGTTCATGTCGACGATGTCCTGGCCCTTTTTGAGGTAGGAATGCGTAGCGGCGTCCTTCATGTAGGTGATGGCTTCCTCGGCGGGGAGGACTTTCGCCAGGGCGAAGAAGGCCGACTGCAAGATGGTGTTGGTACGCTTGCCCATGCCGATTTGGATGGCGAGGTCGATGGCGTTGATGGTGTAGAGGTTGATATGGTTGTTGGCGATGAAGCGCTTGGAGGCGGCGTCAAGGTGGTGTTCGAGTTCCTCGGGAGACCACTGGCAGTTGATGAGGAGGGTACCGCCGGGCTTCACGTCGCGGGCAATCGGGAACGCCTTGGTAATGTAAGACGGGACGTGGCAGGCGACGAAGTCGGCCTTATTGATATAGTAGCTGGACTTAATGGGCACGTCGCCGAAGCGGAGGTGGGACACCGTCACGCCGCCGGTCTTCTTAGAATCGTACTGGAAGTAGGCTTGCACGAACTTGTCCGTATGGTCGCCGATAATCTTGATGGAGTTCTTGTTCGCGCCGACGGTGCCGTCGCCGCCGAGGCCCCAGAACTTGCAGGACACGGTTCCTTTCGGAGCCACGTCGGTGAAGTTGGTTTCGTCGAGGCTGAGGTGGGTCACGTCGTCGTTGATGCCGATGGTGAACTCCTGCTTGGGGTCGTCCTTCTTGAGTTCGTCGTAGATTGCGAAAACGCTCTGCGGCGGGGTGTCCTTGGAGCCGAGGCCGTAGCGTCCGCCGATGACG
>JAFSRZ010000025.1 GCA_017445875.1 Oscillospiraceae bacterium
CACGGGTCATTCCGAGGTTTTGCCCGCTGTAAAGTCAGCGCGAACTAACGCCACGGATTTTAGGCGTCTTCCACCTTACGGTGACAAATGTCCATAAATGCGTATGCTTGACCGTATTTTTAGTAACTTAACGCCTCCTCCCGGTTTGAATTGTCAGATATCGTCGTCCTCGCCGCCGGCGTCGAGATTGAAGGGCGTGACCTGTTCTTTTGCGACTTCCATCATAGCGGCAACCGTGTCTTCGAGCGGTTCCTCCTCGTTCTCGACGGCGGTCAGCGCCATGGGCAGATTCATGCCCGCCACGGCACGCACTTTCGACAGGTCAACGTGTTCGGAGAGCGCGTCCATGGTCGTCGCCAGCGGGGAGCCGCTGACTAAATCCGCCATGACAATGATTTCATCGTCCGGCGTCATGGGCGCGATTTCCTTCTTGACATGTTCCTTGAACTCCGGCAGACCCATTCCGTCGCGGAACGAGACCTTGACAATATCCTCCCGCTGTCCGACCATCATGCCCAGAGCTTCCGTCAGTCCGTCGGCGAATCCGCCGTGACTGATGAACAAGAGATAACGCATAAACATTCCCCCTTCGTACAATATACAATTTTCCGTGCGTTTTAGAAACAATTTATATTATACCGCAGACCGCGCCGGATTGCAACTGATTTCTGTCACGATTTTTCTAAATCATCATGATACGGCAGTAAATTTTCAAAGTTCATATTTGTGCAAAAAAGCAAAAATGTGACGCCGCCCCGTGTCGGGACGGCGTGTAGTTTCAGTTTGTCAGTACGCCGGGGCCGCCGTAGGGCGCGGCCTCCAGACGTATAAAGAATCCCTGCGGGTGATTGCACACGGGACAGGCTTTCGGAACTTCCGTGCCGTAGTGGATGTGACCGCAGTTGAGGCATAGCCACGCCTGTTCGGTGTCGGAGACGTACAGTCTGCCGTTCTGCAACAAGTCCATGTACCGGGCAAACCGGTTCCCGTGGGACTGCTCAATGGACGCGATACGCTCAAAGGAATCGGCGATTTCGGGGTAGCCCTCGTCCCGCGCCGTGCGTCCGAACGCCGGATAGAGACTCCCCGCCTCCTGATACTCGTTGTCCCGCGCCATGCGGAGCAAGTCCAGCGCGTCACTGCTCAGGCACACCGGGAAGTCTCCCGCTATCGACACCTGCCGCCCGGCGACCGCTTTCATGTGATTGCAAAAGACTTGGGCGTGTTCCTTCTCCTGATTCGCCGTGAACGTGAAAACGGCGTCGAGGACGTGAAAGCCCTGCTTGCGGCACAGCGCGGCGGCGAACGTGTAACGGTTACGCGCCTGACTTTCCCCGGCAAAGGCCAGCATGAGATTTTTCAAAGTCTGACTTTCCGGAAATGTCGTATCCATGCGGAATCCTCCTTCATGCGGGACGCGGACACATTCCGCGCCCTGATATGTGAAAAGTTTCCCCTGTTGCGACGCGTTTTATACCGGTACGCAAAGAAAAAGACCGCGTATCAATCGACACGCGGTCATTGTTATCACGCCAAGTCGTCGCCGTTGGAGGCGATGACCTTCTTGTACCAGCCAAAGGACTTCTTGCGCTTGCGGGACAAATCCCCGGTGCCGTCGTCGTACTTCTCCACGTAGATGAAGCCGTAGCGTTTCGCCATTTCGCCCGTGGACGCCGACACAAGGTCGATACAGCCCCAAGGCGTGTAACCCATCAGGTCAACGCCGTCTTTGACCGCGCTAATCATCTGTTCAATGTGCTGGCGGAGATAGTCGATACGATAGTCATCAACAATAGAGCCGTCAGCCTCTTTCTTGTCGTACGCGCCGAGGCCGTTTTCCACGACCATCAGCGGAATACGGTAGCGGTCGTAAATCTCGTTCAGACTGAAACGGAGGCCTTTCGGGTCAATCTGCCAGCCCCAGTCGGAGGAGGGCAGATAGGGATTCTTCGCGCCGATAGCCAGATTCCCGCCCGTGGTTTCGGCGTTGGGGTCCGCCGTGATACAGTTCGACATGTAGTAACTGAACGTGTAGAAGTCGACGGTACCCTGTTTCAAAATTTCGGCGTCGCCGGGTTCCATCTTGACCGTGATTCCGTATTTGTCCCAGATACTTTGGGCGTAGGCGGGATACTCGCCCCGGACTTGCACGTCACTGCAATACCAGTTCATTTCCCGCATACGCGCCTCGTTCAAAAGCACGTCGTCCGGGTTACAGGTCATGGGATAGGACAGAATGAAACAAATCATGTTGCCCATCATGAACTGCGGGTAATGGTCATGGGCGTACTTGACCGCCAGCGCACTCGCCACAAACTGGTGGTGCAACGCCTGATAACGTTCCTGCGGCTTGTCGGGGACTTCGTTCGTGTAGCCGGAGAAGCCCTTGACCGTACCAGTCGACAGAATCGCGCCAAAGGACATTGTACCGGCGTTGATTTCGTTGAACGTCAGCCAGTATTTGACCTTGTCCTTGTAGCGCTCGAAAATGGCCTTGCAGTAGTTCATGAAGTAGCCGATTAACTCGCGGCCTTCCCAGCCGTTGTACTTCTCGACCAGCGCGTAGGGCAACTCATAATGGGAAATCGTGACAAGCGGCTCAATGCCGTGCTTTTTACAGCAGTCAAAGACCTTGTCGTAAAATTCCAGTCCCTTTTCGTTGGGTTCGCTCTCCATGCCGGTCGGAAAGATACGTGTCCAGTTAATGGACGTGCGGAACACCTTGAAGCCCATTTCCGCGAACAGTGCGATATCTTCCTCATAGTGGTGATAGAAGTCAATCGCCTCGTGGGACGGGTACAGCGTTCCCGGCTCGATGTCGACTGTCAAGCGCTTGGGCGTTGTGGCGCTTCCGGTGGTGCAGTGGTCGGAGACCGAATCGCCCTTGCCGTCGACGTTCCACGCGCCCTCGAACTGATTCGCGGCTACCGCGCCGCCCCATAAGAAGTCTTTACGCAATACGGACATATTTCATTTTCTCCCTTCACAACGATTCCGAACACCCCCGCCGTAGAGCGCGGCGGGGGACATTTCAAGGATTACTTCACGGTCATGAGCTTCTGTCCGGCCGTGATTTCCGCGCCGTCAACGGGTGTAATCTCCGTGTAGTCGTCGGAGTTCGTGACAATCACGGGCGTGTAGAGCTGTTTCCCGGCCTGCTTCACGGCGTCGAGGTCAGCGGTCAGGAGCAAGTCACCCTTCTTCACCTCTTGGTCTGCCTTGACATGGTACTTGAACGGCGTCCCGTGCAGTTCCACGGTGTCGAGGCCGACATGTATCAGGATTTCCACGCCGTTGTCGGCGACAATGCCGATTGCGTGACGGGTGTCCATGGTCTGCGCTACCGCGCCGTCGCAAGGCGCGACTACCTTGCCGTCCGTGGGCAGAATGGCGATACCCTCTCCCAGCGCCCCGGACGCAAATACTTCGTCGGGTACGTCCTTCATGGGGACAAGTTTCCCGGTCATGGGGGAGTCGATTTCCACGGGGGCGGCAATGGCCTTTTTCTCGTGTTCCTGTCCGGCTAAGGCGGCGTGGGCGGCGTCGATTGCGTCGGTGTTGACTTCGCCCGCAAGCCCGGCGTCCTTGTCGTTGAACAGAATGAACGTCAGCACAAACGAAATGGCGAGGCTCAAAATACCGCAAATCGTACCCCAGATGACGCCGTGATAGGGGTTCGTAATCGTGCTGGCGGGGTCGACGCCGATAAACGTAATAATGGACGTGAAGCAGGGGGAACCGCCCATCGTAAAGCCCTTGACGCTTGTCAGACCGGCGAGCAGTCCGGAAATACCAGCGCCGCAGACAGCCGCAATCATGGGCTTCATGAAACGGAGGTTGATACCGTACATAGCGGGTTCCGTGACACCCGCGACCGTCGCGGAGATACCGCAGGCGATACCTTCGGAACGGGTTTCCTCGTCCTTGGTCTTTGCCGCGACACCGAACGCCGCGCCGCCTTGCGCGATGTTGGAGCAGAACATTGTGACAAGGATTACCACGTCATAGCCGAACGTGGCGAGGTTCGAGTAGAACAGCGGCATTAAGGCGTAGTGCATGCCCGTCATGACGATGAACGGCATAGCCGCCGACAACAGGCCAACCGTCAGCCACGGGAAGTTACCGTACAGGAACGTAGTAATAGCGGCTAACACCTGTCCGAGAATCGTACCGAGGGGGCCAAGCACGACCAGTACGACGGGCGTACAGATGAGGAAGAAAATCATGGGCTTTAAGAACGCTTTCAGGACGTTCGGCGACACGCGGTCGGCGAAATCCTCCGCCCAGCCCATGACAGGGGTCATCAGGAGCATGGGAAGCACCGAAGAACTGTACGACGCGCAGACAACCGGCAGGAAGCCGAACATATACGCGCAGTTCTGCCCAAGGAATGTGCCGTAGGTGACGCCCTCGACCGCGCCGCCCAGAATAGTAACCAAGTCCGGGTACACCAGTAGCGCGCCGATGACCATGTACATGGGGACACTGTGATTGGTCTTTTTTGCGATACTCCACCCCAGCATAATGGGCAGGAAGTAGAAGAACGCGTCCGCCATCGAGAACAGGAATGTATAGGTGGGACTGGTGCTGGACATCACTTTCGTGGTAGTCAACAGCGTCAGCAACACCTTGACCATACCGGTACCAAGCATGGCAGGGAGTAACGGCGTCAGACACCCGGCTACAAAGCCGAACAACCGTTGCACGGGATTACCTTCCGGTTTTTTACCGGCGGCGGGCGCGGCGTCCTCGGAGAAGTTGCCCAGTTTGTTAAACTCCTTCATGAGGTTGGAAACCTCATTCCCGATGACCACCTGATACTGTCCGCCCTGTTTGATGACGCTCTTGACACCCTTGATTTTCTTCACGGCGTCGTCGTCGGCCTTGGCCTCGTCGCTGAGTACAAGCCGGAGCCGGGTCATGCAGTTGGTCGCGCTGACGATGTTGCCCGCGCCGCCAACCGCGTCCACAATCTTTTTCGACGTGGACACGTAATCCAATGCCATATGGAGTACCCCCTTGTCCTGATATTCGGCGGAAAGCCGCCGTTTTTACGATTATAGCATAAATTCACGGTTTGCGGGTTCCAAAATTTAACCGCGCAATTTGTAGAATATGACAAATGTCAGCACAAAACCGCGTTCCCCATGACAGGGAAACGCGGTTTGTGTCACTGGGCGGAAACCTTCTCGTTCCGCGCCTCGATATGCTCATTGACAGTCGTGATTAACTGCGCCACGTCAAACGGTTTGGCAATATGCTGATTCATGCCGCTTTCCATCGACATTTTCCTGTCCTCGTCTCTGGCGTTGGCGCTCAGGGCGATAATGGGAATGTCGGCGGTATCGGGGCGTCCGAGAGCGCGGATAGCGCGTGTCGCCTCGTAACCGTTCATGACGGGCATTTGGATATCCATCAGAACAAGGTCAAAGTATCCGGGCGGGTGATTGTGGAACGCCTCCACGGCGTCGCACCCGTCGGGGACGGATTCCACCAGAAAGCCCGCTTCTTCCAGAATTGTTTCCGCTAACATGCGGTTGATTTCGATATCCTCCACAAGCAGAATACGGCGTTCCCCGCGAGCCTTATAGAGTACGTCGGATTTCGGGGTATAGGACACTTCCTCCGGCGCGGAATCCCCCGACGCGATTTTCATAGGCAGGCCTACGATAAAGGTACTTCCCTTGCCCTTTTTGCTCTCGACGCGAATGGAACCGCCCATGATGTCAAGAAGCGTTTTTGTGATAGTCAGTCCGAGACCGGTACCGGGTTTTCCCGTGTGCGTGGACGTGTGTTCACGCTCAAAGGCGTCGAAAATCTTGTGCAGGAACTCCTCCGAGATTCCGGAGCCGTTGTCGGAGATACGGAACTCATAGCGGGCGTAACCGGAATCTGACACTTGTTTCCGCCGCGCCCCAATAGTGACAGTCCCGTAGTCGGGCGCGAATTTTACGGCGTTGCTGACAAGGTTGCCCATCACGCGCCGGAAGCGCAGGGCGTCAATGTACACGTCCTCGTCGGGCAGGTCGATTTGTTTTTGTAAGAGGATATGCTTTTCCTCCATTTCGCCCCGGAACATGTCCAAGACAATGTGCAACTGTTCGCGCAGGGTACAGCGTTCCGCTTTGAGTTCGATTCGCCCGTAGCCGATTTGGCTCATTTCGAGAAGGTCATCAATCAGGGCGAGCATGTGGTGATTGGATTCATCGACTTTCGCCAGATAGCCTTTGAGGCGTTCCGGCTCCGAGAGGTGACGCTTCGAGAGTTCGGTAAAGCCCATAATGGCATTCATGGGCGTACGGATATCGTGGGAGATGTTGAACAGGAAGGACGACTTGATTTCGTTGGCGCGTTTCTCCTGTTCGAGCGCGAGTTCCATATTGAGCTTTTCGGACATGTCCCGCTGGAGGCGTAAAACCTGTTCCGTGATATTGCGGTAGCCCATGACGACGCGGGGGTGCTGGGTTTCGCTGTCAATGCGGACAACGGACATTTGCATATAGACGGGCTGTCCGTTCCGGTCGGGACAGCGATAGTCAACGGTGTAAGAGCGCTGGGCGCGGAGGCGTTCCCGGATTTTCGCGCCGGAGACCTCTTCGAGATATCGTGCGCGGTCGTCGGGCAGGACGTACTTTTCCGCGTACAGGGAGAAAACGTCCCGCCAGTCGAGGTTCTCCCGGTTGCGCGGTGGCAGTTCCGACAGGAGACTTTGCAAGGTGCCGTCCGTGTCCCGGTAGGTACGTACTGTCCCCGTGTCAAGGTTCAAAAGCAGGATAGAGGAAAAATCAATGCTCAATCCCTCAATGACTTCGTTTTTTCGGATATTCTCATCCCGCAGGGTGCGGAGGCTGGTAATGTCGCGGACGATAACATAGTAGACATCGCCGTATTCTTCGGTATGGACAAAGCGCCCACAGTCGTCAATCCAGCGGATGACGCCGTCTTTTCGGATAATACGGTATTCGACATAGTCCAAATGCCGCTCGTCTTTGCGTATCTGCTTTTCTATGGACGCCTGAACGCCGGGCAGGTCGTCGGGGTGAACCATGCCCGGAAATGTGCCGCCGGTCAGCTCCCGGAACTCCTCCCATGTCCGGCAGCCGAACATTTGCAACAGAATTTCGTTGGCGTACAGGACTTTCTCCGTTTCGTCGGCCTGATAGATGAAAAAGCCTCCCGGCATTCGTTCCAGTTCCGACAGCACGGCGTCTTTGTGCTTGGCTCTCTCCCCTCCCATTTCTGAAATGCTCCTTTCCCTTGATAGTGTGTGATTGGTCATGCCTTGTCCCGAATCAGGGTTTCCAGCGTGTCAAAGAGGCGTTCGGGGTCGACGGGCTTGCTCAGATGGGCGTTCATCCCGGCCTGTAAAGAGCGCTGTACATCCTCGTCAAAGGCGTTGGCGGTCATGGCGATAATGGGAATGGTTTTCGCGTCGGGGCGGTCAAGGGCGCGGATTGAGGAGGCGGCGTCCAGACCGTCCATGACCGGCATACGCACGTCCATAAGTACGGCGTCATAGTACCCGGCGGGATGTTCGGAGAAGAAGTCGACGGCTAATTTGCCGTTTTCGGCGTGGTCGGCGCTCATGCCGCGCATGTCGAGCAGTTCCAGCATGATTTCGGCGTTGATAGGCATATCCTCGGCGAGCAGAATGTGACGGTTGTTGAGGTCGGCGCGTTCGGGTTCTTGGGGCTGTTCGTACGTCCTCTGGCGGACGACCTGCCGGAGTTCGGACAGAATGCCCGAACCGAACAGCGGCTTTGACATGAAGCTGTCCACGCCGGCCTCGATAGCCTCCGCCATGATATCGTCCCAGTTGTAGGCGGTCAAAATGATGATGGTCGATTCCCCGTTGTAGAGTTCGCGTATTTTGCGCGTGACCTGTATGCCGTCCTCTTCGGGCATTTGCATGTCGACAAGAATCAGGTTGTAGGCCTCGCGGCGGGCGTGGCGGAGTTCAATCATTTTGAGAGCCTCCGCGCCGCTCATACAGGTGTCGGTCGTGACGCCGACTTCTTCCATCACTAATTTCCCGTGTTCGCACGCTATGGGGTCGTCGTCGATAATCAGTACGCGCATGTCCTGCGGGTGGAAATCGTCGGTCGTCTCCTCTGTGCGGTCACTGTTTTTGAGTGTGACATTGACGGTGAACTCCGAGCCGACGCCCTTTTCCGACTGTACGGAAATATTGCCGTTCATCATCTCGACGATGTTCTTTGTGATAGCCATGCCGAGACCGGTACTGCCGTATTTGGTGGTACGGGTCTCGTTTTCCTGACTGAAGGCGTCGAAAATGCGGGGCAGGAAGGCCTTGTTCATGCCGATACCGGTGTCCCTGATGACAAAGCGCACCGTGGAATGGTCCTCAAAGTACGCGGTACGCTCCACGCTCAGCGACACCGTACCCGGCGCGGGCGTGAACTTGACCGCGTTGCCGAGAATGTTTATCAGCACCTGTTTGAGTTTCATATCGTCGCCGATATAATACTCATCGACTTTCCCCTGAATGGTGCAGTCATAGCGAAGGCCGCGCTCCTCACACTGACTATGAATCATGGTGTTGATTTGTTCGAGCATGTCGCGGAACGAAAATTCCTCGTTTTTGAGTACCATTCGCCCCGACTCAATGCGGCTCATGTCGAGAATGTCGTTGATGAGGCCTAACAGGTGTCTGGCACTCGCGCCGATTTTCTCCAACTGTTCGCGGGTGTGTTCGGGAATGCCGGGGTCACGGAGCGCGATACTGTCCAGACCAATGATAGCGTTCATCGGGGTGCGTATTTCGTGGCTCATGCTGGACAGAAACGCGGTCTTTGCGACATTCGCCTGTCGGGCTTCTTCGAGCGCCCGCGCCATGAGGTTGTTTTGTTCGCGCTGTTCGCGGAGCAGTTCCGTAATGTCGGATTTCAGCAGAATGTAGAATTTGGTCTGTCTGTCCACCACGAAAAACATAAAGCGCTTGTTGTAAATCTCCCCGTCGATGTCACAGGTCACGTCCACGGTATAGGGTTCCTGTTCGGAGAGTTTCTTTTCCACGGTTTTGAGGGACAGCGACTTCATCAACTCATCGTAGTCGTGAACCTGTTCGGAGGCCGCCGGGAGAACCTGTTCCCGCAGGTAGTCCGAGTAACTGCCGTTGCGCTCCCGCGGAAAGATGTTGCCCTTGGCGATGTTGGCGGTGTCGCCGATGGCGACGCCGTAACTGTCCCCGACGAGATAGCAGACCATGTCATACTGTTGGGCTAAAATCTTCCCGTTCAGCACTTCCGTGACCATTTGATAGTTATATTCGGATTCCACGCCCAGCGCCACCCAGTCACTTGTCACGGGGTCCTTGCGCATGGACGCCGAACAGCGTACAAAACACTGCCGCCCCGACTGACGCTCCGAGAACACGACGACAGATACCGGCCCCTCGCCCTTGTAGTAATGCTCCCGCAGATTGTCCATTGTGAACATTTTCAGGCAGTTTTCGCGGTCGGATTCCAGCGGCATGTGCCGCAGGCGGACATGGAACATATCATAAACCGACATACCCACCCGGTCTTCCGCGTACATGTCCTGACCGTGGATTTCCTCCACGACGCCCTCTGTCAGATTGAAGCGCAACACGGACAGGCTTTCATTCGCCAGTGTGCTGAGTTCGCGGTTGAGGCCTTCGTACATGGTCTGTATCTGCCGCTGGCTCTCCTTCAACTCCGTGACGTTAAAGTAGTTGCAGTAGGCGTACTGTACGCCGCTCTCCTCCATGAAGGCGTAGTGAATGCGCACCCAAAGAATATTGCCTTTGAGCGTGTATGTCCGCACCGTCACACTGTTGGAACCGTCGCGGGCGACGTGGTGCCGGAATAAATAAGCAAGTTCGGGCTGGTCGTCGGGGTAAATGGTGTTCATGGTGCCGCCGCTCTCCAGACTGATGAACTCCTCTTCCGTGCCCTCAATCATCTCCGTGAACTCGCGGGAACACCAAACCGGATAATACCGCCCGTCGTCTTCCACCCGCATAATTACGGCGTTATTGTCCAGAGATTTGAATAATTTTTCGTAGAAGCCGGTTTGAAAATCCAACATGAAAGCACTTCCTTTTATCGCGTGATGAGCGGGCGGGGCGGAAATCTGTTATTTTCATAATAAACTGACGCTTTATCATACTCCACTTTGTCCGGAATGTCAAGAACCGTTTCGGGCGCGTTATCGGGGTGGGGATGTGTACGCGGTTTCTTGGCAAAATTCGTTTGCCACCTCCGTCGCTACGCGACACTTCCCCCGCACAGCGGGGGAGGCAAAAAGTCGGACATTTCCGGTAAAATTGTCACGTTTTCCCTGTCGGCAGTCCCGCGAAGCCCTCCCCGCACGGCGGGGAGGGTGGCGCGTCGCGCCGGGTGGGGCGATTTCGGACAACGTTCCCGCTTGGCTGAACGCGTATGCACTCTGTGGGAGAGTGCCGCGTCAGCGCCGGACGGGGCGGAAATACCAATAAATTCCAAGCAATTTGGCGCAAAAAAAACCGGTGGACAAATGCCGCGCTTTCGCGTACAATAGGCGCGTAACACCGAACCAACACGCGGGAGGACTGTAATGGACAGATACGCACAGAGGGCGGCGGAAGTCGTGCGGCAGGTCGGACAGGCGCTTTTCGGGAAAGAACGCGAAATCCGGGAAGTGTTGCTCTCGATTCTGGCCGACGGACACATTCTGCTGGAGGATATCCCCGGCGTGGGCAAGACAACGCTGGCAATGGCGTTTTCAAAGACACTGGACTTGGAGTACAGGCGGGTACAGTTCACGCCGGACGTACTCCCGTCGGACTTGACCGGCTTTTCGATTTACCGCCGGGAGCGGGAAGCGTTTGTATATCAGCCGGGGATTGTGTTCTGTAATCTGCTTCTGGCGGACGAACTGAACCGCACATCCCCGAAAACACAGTCCGCGCTGCTGGAAGCCATGCAGGAGGGACAGGTCACGGCGGAGGGCGTCACGCGGAAGTTACCGGAGCCGTTTTTAGTGATTGCCACGCAGAACCCGTTAGGGAGCGCGGGGACACAGCCTCTCCCCGAATCGGAGGCGGACAGGTTCGCGGTGTCGCTGTCGCTGGGCTACCCGGACTTGGAGAGTGAACTTTCTATGGCGCGTTCCGTGGGCATTACGCGCCCCGTGGACAGTCTGACGCCGGTACTGTCCCGCGACGAACTGACCGCGATTCAGGCCGCGATTCACGATGTTTACATTCACGACAAGGTGTACCGCTATCTGACGGAACTTGTGCGGGCGACGCGGAACCACGCGTTTCTGTTACAGGGCGCGGGGCCCCGCGCCACTATCGCCTTAGTGAAGCTGTCCAAGGCGGCGGCGTGGTACGAGGGGCGCGACTTCGTGACGCCTTCGGATGTGCTGGGACAGTTCCCGTACGTCGCGGCGCACCGTCTGACGCGCAACGCCGACGCCGTGGCGCGGCATGTCAGCGTACAGGAGGTACTCCGGCAGATTGCCGGGTCTGTCCGGAAGCCCCCCATTGAGGCGCGACGATGACAAGACAGGGGACTTGGCTGTTATTAGTCGCGCTGACATGGTATCTGGCGGGAATGTTCCGTACGCTGTCGCTGACGGTGCTGTTACTGTCGGAACTGGGACTGCTGGCGGTTATGGCGATAGTGTCAGTATATTTCCGCGCCACGCTCGACGCGTCTTTCCCCGCTGACGCCGTTTTCGGCGAGAAGGGGCGTGACTGTCGGTGTCGCGTACGCCTCGACGCACAAGGCCGCCTCCCGGTAGGCCGTCCGCGTTTGAAACTGTCGTTCCGCTACCCCGCACAGCGCCGCAAAACGACACAATATTTCTACGGCGGCGCGGAACCCGGACGGACAACGGAAGTTGAATTTTATGTACGTCCGCCCTGTTGCGGGGCGCTGGATATCGAACTCCGGCAGATTCTGACTTGGGACTACCTGTTCCTGTTCCCGGTCAAGCGCCGCAAGCGCGAACACATGACATTGGCGGTACTCCCGCCGCCGCGCCCGTTGCGTATAGAACCCCGGACACTCCCGGAAATGTCGGGCGGACAGACACGGAACGCTGTCCCGGTGCCGTTGGACGGCATTTCCCCCGAAGCGCGGGATTTGCGCGAGTACCGCCCCGGCGACTCGGCGCGGGCGATTCACTGGAAACTCAGCGCCCGGACGGGGCAGTTATGGAGCCGGGAGTACGAGGACGAGCGGGAGGAGCGTTTCACGCTGTCGCTTGACCTCTCGGAGACGGCGCGCATGCGTCCCGAACACTGGGACGCGTTTTATGAGGTGTTGTCGGCGGTGATTCTCGGACTTCTGCGCCATCGAAACGCGGTGCGTATTTTCTGGCGCGACGGTTCGCGGGACTTGCAATGGGATGTGGCGGACACACAGAGTTATCAGGCGTTTTTCCTGCGCCTGTACCGTTCGGAGCCGCCCGACACCACCCCGGAACCCGTCTTGACGGATTTCGCCTTGAATACGAAACTGTTCTGGACGCACGGCGCGGAACTCCTGTGGCGTTTCGACGCCTCCGACGCCGTGCGGGAGATTGTCGAAAAAACGTTTGTGGTCTGATGTCCCTGAAAGGAATGTTATGGCGAAAAAAGCGAAAATTATCGTACACACGGCGCGGGAGGCGTCGGAACCCCCCGCCGTGGCGCATTTGTTACTGTTGCTCTCCGGCGTCTGTTCACTGCTCCTGCCCATGGCGGACGGCCTGCTTTACTCCGTGCCGCGTACGTTATTGATTGCCGTGTCCCTGTGCGTCTGCCTCTGGACGGTGGCGCGGATTGGCTGGCGCTGGGCGGTACTGTGTTCCATGCTCTGCGCGGCGCTCTGGTGCGTCGCCTGCGTACTGTTGCAAGACACCTTGTCCATACAACTTACGGGTGCCGTACGGCTGTTGCTGTTGAACCACGAAAGCGGCGGCACAGTCGCCTTTGACCTCGCCGCCGCGTTAATCGCGGTTCTGCTGGTACTGCTCTTTTTCAGTAGTGAATTGTTAATCGGCAGTCATGTCATCCCGTACAGTCTGACGCTGATTGTCTTTCTACTGGGGCCGCTGATTGGGTTACACCCTTCTTTGGAAGCGGCTATTTTAGCGTTGCTGTTCCAGTTCTGCTACTGGGCTATGAACGGTTCCGGCATGCGGCAAAGTCAGTTTGATTTCGCGCTACCGTCCCGCGCCCGTCTGACGGCGCTGACCGGCGCTGTCATGTCGCTGACACTGGCTGTCGTGTTACTGTTCGCGGTGCCGCTGTCCCTGCGCGACGACGAACGGCTTTACGCCCCCGCCTACGCCGCCGAAGGCTTTTTGAAACGTTCCGTCAGCCGCCTGAGCGGTTCCGACACCACCCCCGTCACCGGCGGAAGTCTCAACCGCGGCAACCAGTACCCCACCGGCGCGACACATTTGATTTTGACCACGGACAGGAAGCCGTCGAAACCGGTCTATCTGCGGGGATTCTCCGGCGGGGCGTACACCTTCACCGGCTGGGACTGGACACTCGACACGGAAATGCAGATTTTCCGCGACATGGCCTCCGACTGGCTGGCGGGCTGGGAGAGTTCGTCGTCGGAGACGGATTTGTTAGTCAGCGGCATGTACCGTCAGTTCGACGGGATGTACTGGCGGCGGAACGCCGCTTCCCGCCCCGACGCCCCGGACAGTATCCATATGACCGTGCAAAACAGTAATCACGAGTATCTGCACGCCTACACGCCCTATTACAGCGCGTGGGGACAGGAAAGCCTCCGTTTCGTCAATCGTGACATCAACGCGCCCATGTTCAAATTCTACGAGCAGAACGACGTTTCCATTGACTGGGACGACCCCGACGCCGATACCGATAAATGGATTGAGGAACATTATCTCAAAAACTGTCTGAGCGCCTACACACAAGTCCCCGTCGAACGTGTGCCGCGTCTGGCGCAACTCTGCCGCGAACACCCGTTGACTGACCCCGACGAAATCACGGCGTTTATCCTGCACACCCTGCAAAGCCGCGCCTCGTATTCCCTGACGCCCGGCTGGACACCGTTAAATCGGGACATGGTGGAGTATTTCCTGTTTGACAACGGCCTCGGCTACTGTCAGCACTTCGCGTCGGCGGCGACGCTGATGTATCGCCTGTACGGGATTCCGGCGCGTTACGCCACGGGCTATATCGCCGCGCCGGAAGACTTTCTCAGCGTCCGGGCGATGTTAGACAGCACCATGATTCTTGACCCCGCCGAACGGGAAGCGCGTTACGACAACGGAACACAAATAGCGGTCCTGACCGATTTCGCCGCCCACGCTTGGGTTGAAATTTTCCTGCCGGGCTACGGCTGGACGCCCGTGGAAGTCACGCCCGCCGCAGACGGCGCGATTACGGCGGAGTATCCCGGACTGAATCTTGACCTGCTGGCGCAACGCCTCGCCGACTTGAATTTCACGTTCCCGGCCTCGGACAGAAGTCACGCCGTCGACCACACGGGACAGTCTCTGGTACTGTCCATGACACAGGGCATGAGCCGTCAGACACGGGAAACCGCGCTGGATATCCTGCAAGCGGTACCATTTTTCGTGCCGGTTCCGGTGGCGCTGGGATTCCTGTACCGGCGACGCCGGAAGCTGTCACAGTACGCGGCGGCGGACTGCCGGGTGTCCTTCGGGCGTCTGCTGTCCATGACACAGTTTTCCGGCCTGCTGACCGGTTGCGACGGACAGGAGCCCGATTTCCCGGCACGGTTATCGGCGGCGATTCCCGCGATATCGCAAGCCGACGCCGCGCAATTGTGCCGGACTGCCGAGGCCGCCGCGTACGGTCACAACGCCGTCCCCGACGAGGCGCACAGTTTCGCCCGCGCACTGTGTCAGCGTGCGGCGGACAGTCTCTACGGCGGCTTGAATGTCTGGAAGCGGTTCCTGTTCCGCTGGTGGCACGTGTACGCGTGACAAAACGCCCTCTCCCGATACCGGGAGAGGGTGTCGCGTGTCAGTCGCTGTCACGGTAGCCGAACGAACGGACGGCGCTCACGCTGTCACGCCAGTTCTCCTTGACCTTGACCCATGTCTGTAGATAGACCTTCGTACCCATGAACTTTTCCATATCGTGCCGCGCCAGAGAACTGACTTTTTTCAGCATGTCGCCGTGTTTGCCGATGATGATTCCCTTGTGACTGGCCTTTTCGCAGTAAATCACGGCGTCCACGTCCACAATACCGGAATCTTCGCGTTCCGAAAAGCGGCTGATTTCCACCGCGACACCGTGCGGGATTTCCTTGTCAAGACACAACAGCAGTTTTTCCCGCAACAGTTCGCCCATGACCTGCCGCTCCGGCTGGTCACTCGTCTGACCGTCCGGGAACAGTTGCGGCCCCTCCTCGGCGTACTTGCGGATTTCGTCGCAGAGTTCCTCCAAGCCCTCCCCGGTTTTGGCGGAAATCGGGATAATTGCCCGGAAACCGTCCCACACCTCATGATAGGCCGCCATGACAGGCAACAGTGACGCCTTCTCCACGGTGTCGATTTTGTTGACGCACAAAATAGCGGGAATTTGTTCCTCCCGGATACGCGCTATCAACGCCTGTTCGGGCGCGCCGACATGCGCGATGGGTTCGACTAACAGTAGCGCACAGTCCACGCCGTCGAGGCTCTCCCGCACGACGCGCACCATATATTCACCCAGTGCCGAACGCGGCTTATGCAGTCCGGGAGTGTCGAGTAAGACAATTTGCGTGTCGGCGTGGCTCAGGACGCCGCAGACACGGTTACGCGTTGTCTGTGCCTTGTTCGACACAATGGCGATTTTCTCCCCTACCAGCGCGTTCGTAAGACTGGATTTGCCGACGTTCGGGCGTCCGCACACCGTGACCATCGCCGTTTTGCGAATCTCTGACATAGTTTTCACCGTTCCTTGCATATCTGTTCAGGGCAGTGTAACACAGTCCGCCCACGATTGCAAGCACAAAAAGCCCTCCCCCGCGTACACGGGAGAGGGCGCAACTTAGGCCGGGAAACTGACCGGATTGCCAATCATGGTCATATCGGCGAACGAGTTGACCGCGAACGCCTTTAACTGTGCGATTTTCCCGCCGGAGTTGTCCACGGGAAGCGTAATTTTCACCGTCGCGCCCGTGGGTTCCTCGACTGTGGCGTACATCAGGCCTTGATACTGTCCGCTTTCGGTATAGGACGCAAGCAAGATAATCGGCGTTGCGCTGGAAGCAAGGTTCGTAATGGAGACCGTTGCAAGGAAAGAGCCTGTCGGAATTGCCGTCAGCGTTTTTCCGTCCGTGTCGGACACGGACAAAGCGTTAATCCGGTATGTGGATTCAATGGACGTGTCAAAGTTGACTTTCGCGTTTTCAAGCGGCTGATTTCCGCTGTTAATGGTGACATCGTTCCAGAGGCTTTCTGAACCAGTGAAATTAACAGTTTTCAGCGCGGAACAACCGGAAAACGCGTTTTCCCCGATAATTGCTACGCTGTCGGGAATCGTGATTTCTTTCAACGCGGGACAGTCCTGAAATGTTGAGGCGTTGATGATAGGGGTATCCGCGAGTATGGTCACGCTTTGCAATACGTCACAGCCCTTGAACGCGTTTGAGCCGATGTTTATTACATTGTGGGGAATCAGCATTTTTGTCAAACGGTCGCAATCCTGAAACGCATAGTTGCCAATGCTGGTAACATTATCCGATATGGTGAAACTCAGCAGATTGGAGCAGTTATAAAAGACGCTATCTTCGATAGTCAAAATACTGTCCGAAAACGTAGCTTTTGTCAGACGATTCAGAGTAGCAAACGCACTTTTTCCGACACTGGTTACTCCGTCATTGACTATCAGAGATACAATCATATTTGTATTGCTGACCCACGGAGGCGTTTTAGGATTCCACCAGTCATTCCCGCCTTGCCACCATTCATTATAATTTGCCATTGCGCCTTTGCCGAAAATCGTCAAGGTGCCTTTGCTGTCCAGCGTCCATTGTACATTGCTACCGTCCGCGCCGCAGTCGCCTTTGGCTACAATGTCGTCCGCCTGTGCGTACACCGCCAGCCAAGCCGCCAGCATACAGCACACCAGAATCATAGGTAACAGTCTTTTCTTCATAACAACTCCTTTCGTGTCGAAAGTGAATGCGTCCGACAGCCGGTACCAGAGAAAAGCGGAAACATGTCCGCTTTCTCCTTCCCGGTCTGCCGGAAACACAATAACGGCGTTGAGTACCTACCCAACGCCGCCTGTAAAATCAAGGCATACCACATTGACCCTAACATACATTTCCCCTCCGTGCGTCCTTGATAAAAAATCGGGCGCATGGGTATAATAGGGTTTGCGGTGCGATTCATTCTCATAAATCGCTGTTGTTGAGTGGGTTGGACACTCGACGCAAGGCCGTTTGGGTGTCGGCTACCCGGACGGTCTGCCGCCTTTACCGTGTTTCCAGTGTCACTATACCACACCCGCCGCCGGAATGCAAGTGTTTTTTGTGAAAATCGGCAAACAACCCCCGCCCCAAAAAGGGGAGGGGGTTATCACATATCGGAAAAGGAGTGTATCGCAATGGATACCACGCCCCAACATCCCATGACCCGGAAACAAATCCGGCAACTGACGACCTCGGCGGTATCGCTGGCACTGTGCATGGTGTTACCGTTCGTCACAGGACACATCCCGCAAATCGGCAAGGCGTTAAGCCCCATGCACATTCCCGTGTTTCTGTGCGGCTTCCTCTGTGAGTGGCCTTACGCCGTGCTGACAGGTTTCGTCGCGCCGCTGCTCCGAAATCTGCTCTTTAACATGCCCGCCATGCCGGGGGCGTTGGCAATGGCCTTTGAGCTGGCGACATACGGCCTTGTGGCGTCGATACTGTACCGCAAGTTCCCCAAGACAACGCCGTTTATTTATGTTACGCTGTTGTGCGGCATGGTGGCGGGGCGACTGGTCTGGGGCGCGGCGCGGTTCGTACTGGCGGGGTTGAGCGGCTCGACATTCCCGTTTTCGGCGTTTCTGGCGGGCGCGGTCACGAACGCGATACCGGGTATCATTCTGCACATTGTCCTGATTCCGGCCTTGGTGCTTGCGCTGAAACGTGCGGGAGTCCGCGTTTCTTGACGCTTTCGCGGTTGCGGCACACTTGTCGCCCCCCTTTGGGGGGAGATGTCGCCGTAAGGCGACAGAGGGGGGAGAATCGCCCCCACCCGGCGCTGACGCGCCACCCTCCCCAGAGGGGGAGGGCAAGAGAACGCGTTTCTTGACGCTTTCCATAAAAAGCGCGGGGCGCTTTTATGAAACACGCCGAATCCGCGCAAAAGTTACGAATCTCTTGCAATTTCAAGCGGATACGTGTATAATAGCGCGAAAAGCGGTAATTCCG
>JAFSRZ010000026.1 GCA_017445875.1 Oscillospiraceae bacterium
CGTTGCTCTACCAACTGAGCTATCTGGGCGAATTTCTATTTGTCGAACAAAATCCCGGCTGATTGCGGAAAGCGGCTTCAATAAAGTGGCGACCCGGAACGGACTTGAACCGTCGACCTCTAGCGTGACAGGCTAGCGTTCTAACCAACTGAACTACCGGGCCGTATATGGTGGGAACAACTGGACTCGAACCAGTGACCTCCTGCTTGTAAGGCAGGCGCTCTAACCAGCTGAGCTATGCTCCCGAATCAGTGTGCCGCCTCATGTGCGGCAACGTGGGACATTATACACAATGCGGGATGGTTTGTCAAGCCCTTTCAGGAAAAAAATTTCTAATCTTGGGGGAAGTGTCGCCGCACGGCGGCAGGGGCGCGATTGCCACACATAGCCGATACAAAGAAGCAGTCGACAAGCGGGGCGGAATGTGATATACTAACATTGCGGACGCAAGTTTTGAAAGTCAAGGAGGGCGTTTTATGGACATCAAAAAGCGACTGACAGAAAATGATACTTCCAGAGAAGCTCTGATTGTGCGTACGAGCGTGATTGGGATTTCGGCGAACCTGTTTCTCTCGACGTTCAAGGCGGTTGTGGGGATTTTGTCGCGTTCCATCGCCGTGACGCTGGACGCGGTCAACAACCTTTCGGACGCGGCCTCGTCCCTGATTACGATTGTAGGAACCAAACTCGCCGGAAAGCAGCCGGACAGGAAACACCCCTTCGGACACGGCAGAGTGGAATATCTCACTTCCATGCTGATTTCGACATTAGTTCTGTACGCCGGTATCACGTCCCTTGTGGAATCGGTCAAAAAGATTCTGCGTCCCGATACCCCGGCGTATACCGCCCCCGGCCTCATGATTCTGGTGGTTGCCGTGCTGGTGAAGTTCGCGCTGGGACGGTACGTCAAGGCCGTCGGAAAGCGTGTCGATTCGGATTCTCTGGTCAACTCCGGGGAGGACGCGTTCATGGACTGTCTGATTTCGGCGTCCACACTGGCGGCGGCGGCTGTGTACCTGCTCTTTCACGTTTCCTTGGAAGCGTGGCTGGGTGCGGTGATTTCCGCCGTGATTATCCGTTCGGGCGTGGAAATGCTGAAAGAGGCCATTTCCCGGATTCTGGGCGAACGCGCAAGCCCCGAACTGGCACGCGCTATCCGGGACACAGTTTGTGAGTTTCCGGGCGTGTCGGGGGCGTACGACTTGGTACTGCACAACTACGGCCCCGATACATTCCAAGGCTCCCTGCACATCGAAGTCCCGGACACGTTCTCCGCGAATCAGTTAGACGACCTCATCCGAAACATCACCATGACTGTCTACCAGAAACATCATGTGATTCTGACGGCAATCGGGGTCTACTCCCTGAACACCCGCGACGCCGACGCGCTCAAAATGCGGGAGACGTTGAAAAACGCCGTTCTGGACTGCCCGTACATTCTGCAAATGCACGCCTTCTATCTCTACGAGACGGAAAAGCGGATACGTTTTGACGTGATAGTGAGTTTCGACGCGCCGGACAGACAGGCGGCCTATCAGAAAGTGTCCGAGACGGTCAAAGCGCTGTACCCGGACTACACGTTTCAGATTACCATGGACACGGATTTCAGTTACTCGTAAAACGGCAAATTTCCGCTTGACAAACCCGTCGACAAGTGCTAAAATCTCCCCCACAAAACAAAGTAGCGGATGGCATTCCGGCTCACCTCCAGCCACGGGCGAAGAGGTTTACATCGTTTCGCCGCGCCCTTACGGGTACGGTGTGCGCGTCGCGCAACGACACACGGATGCCATACCCGGTATCCGTGTTTTGTCATTATGAAAGGAGGCGCTTCGGCCATTAGCAAGCAAGTGCATGAACTCAATGAGGATATCCGCGACAGGGAGATTCGCCTGATTGGCTCCGACGGCGAGCAGATGGGCATTATGTCTCCCGCGGAGGCGCTGCGGATTGCCGAGGAACAGGACCTTGACCTCGTGAAAATCTCGCCGCAGGCAAAACCGCCGGTCTGTAAGCTGATGAATTACGGCAAGTTCCGCTTCGAGCAGAGCAAGCGGGAAAAAGAGGCCCGGAAAAACCAGCATCAGGTGGAAATTAAGGAAATCCGAATGTCTCCGGGCATTGACACAGGCGACTTTAATACCAAATTGAAAAGCGCCCGGAAGTTCATCGCCGACGGCAACCGCGTCAAGGTTTCTGTCCGTTTCCGGGGGCGGGAAATGGCTCACACGGACATTGGCAGAGACCTTTTGAACCAGTTCGCCGAACAGTGCGCCGATACCGCCAATCTGGAACGAACCGCACGGCTCGAAGGTCGGATGATGTCCATTTTCCTCGCCCCGAAAGTCGGCAAGTAATCCACGCGACATACCCGGATATCGTCCGGCGTCCCGTGGAAATCACGGAAGGAGCAGTCAGACATGCCCAAACTGAAAACCCACAGCGGCGCGAAAAAGAGATTTAACGTGACCAAAACCGGCAAAATCAAGCGCGCCAAGGCTTACAAGCGCCATATTCTGACCAAGAAAGACACCAAGCGGACACGCCGTCTCCGCGCCGGCGGATACGCGGATGTTACCAACGTCGACGCTATCCGCAAGATGATTCCTTACAAGTAAGGCGCGGACAACGGAACAGGAGGAACAATCATGGCAAGAGTCAAAGGCGCGATGATGTCGCGCAAGAGAAGAAAGAAAATCCTGAA
>JAFSRZ010000027.1 GCA_017445875.1 Oscillospiraceae bacterium
GGCTTTCGCGGCGGCGGGGTCGAAGCGCTGGAAACTGTTCTCCATATGGCAGTTGTAGCGGTCGCGGAGTGTCATCACCAGCGGCAGACACGAGGACGCGCCCGCGCTCAAAATCGCCTCCACGGGGGAATAGCGGCCTAATTCGTTGGTCAAATGCTGTACGCGGTCGGCACCGTGGAAGGCGGCGACGTGTACTTCTCCGGTGGACAAGTCGCAGAACGCCGCGCCCGCCGACGCCGGAACCGGTGCCAGTACGCCGGTTTTCGGCGCGGTATCGGCGTCGGAATCGGAATCGGTTTCGGGCGTCGGGACTGGAACCGGCGCGGACGTGTCCGGGAAAAATTCCGGGTACAATCCGGCGTCCTCCTTTCCCATGACCGCGTTTTCGGCTAATTTGCGTCCGGCCTTGACGTGCCGCGACAGTTTCCCGTCGGAAATCGGGTTGTCCAGATACAGCGCGCAAATATAGTTACTGTGGCGTTCGTCGAGTGACGCCGCGTCCATGACTGTCCCCGGCGTCACGACGCGCAGAATGTCGCGCTTGACTAAACCCTTTGCCGTGGCGGGGTTCTCCATCTGTTCGCAGATTGCGACTTTGTAGCCCTTGGCAATCAGACGGGCGATATAGGCGTCACAGGCGTGATAGGGTACGCCGCACATGGGAATGGCTTCTTCCGCCGACTTTTTATATTTGCCGTGGTTGCGGCTTGTCAGGGTGAGGTCAAGTTCCTGTGAAGCGATTTTCGCGTCATCGTTGAACATCTCATAAAAGTCGCCCAGACGGAAAAATAACAGACAGTCCGGGTTGGCTTCCTTGATTTCGAGATATTGTTTCATCATGGGGGTTAAGTCCGCCATGCGTTCCCTCCGATTCTCTATTATGCCTCCGGCGCGGCGGCTTCGCCGTACAGAGACCATGTTGTGTTTCCGGTAATCGTAACATTTGTGAAACCGCCAATCAGTGTCGGACTTCCCGTGAAGCGGACAAGCCGGTTTCCCTCGGTGCGTCCGGTCAACGTGTACGCGGGGTCGTCGCTGAGACCGTCGACGAGTACGCGGAACGTTTTCCCGATACAGGCCGCGTGTAACGCCGTGGAACGGGCATTTTGTACGGCAAGGAGTTTGTCGAACCAGCGTTGTTTCTCGTCACGCGGCACGGGGTCGGGCATGGACGCCGCTTTTGTCCCCGGACGCGGGGAGTACAGAAACGTAAACAGCGCGTGAAACCCGACTTCGTCCACTAATGATATTGTGTCGTTGGCCTCGGCCTCGGTCTCGCCGGGGAATCCGATTATCACGTCAGAAGTCAGCACTAATCCGGGCATGGCCTCCCGCGCCGACGCTATCAGGGACAAATACCGCTCCCGCGTGTAGCGGCGGTTCATCTCGTGTAACACGCGATTATTGCCCGACTGAAACGGAAGGTGCAGTTGTCGGGCGACATGTTCACTGTCCGCCATGGTACGGAACAGTTTCTCCGACGCGTCGCGGGGGTGGCTCGACATGAACCGTATCCAGTATTGACCGGGGATTTTGTCCAGACGTGCCAAGAGCGTCGAGAAATCGCAGTCGGTGCCGCGCCCGTACGAGTTGACATTTTGCCCCAACAGCGTAATATCTTTGTAACCGGCCTCGACGAGTTCGCGGACTTCGGCCTCGACGGCCTCCGGTGTCCGGGAACGTTCCCGCCCCCGCACGTACGGCACAATACAGTACGAGCAGAAGTTGTCACAGCCGTACATAATCGACACCCACGCCCGCACACCCGCGCCGCGTTCGACGGGCATGCCCTCGGCGATAACTCCCGCTTCCTGTTCCACGGCAAAGACACGCTTCCGGCGTGTGCAGACTTCCCACAGCAGTTCAGGGAACCGCCAGAGCGCGTGTGGGCCGAACACAAGGTCTACGTGAGAGTACGACTGTTTCACGCGTTCGCTGACACGCGGTTCCTGTGCCATACAGCCGCACAGCGCGATAATTTGCGCGGGGTTCTCGCGCTTTGTATGCGTCAGCGCGCCTAAATTTCCGAATACGCGTTGCTCGGCGTGTTCGCGTACCGCGCAGGTGTTGAGTATCACAAGGTCTGCCTCGTGCGGGTCGTCCGTGAACGAAAAGCCCATGTTTTTGAGCATACCCGCGAGGCGTTCGCCGTCGGCGACATTCTGCTGACAGCCGAACGTGTCCACGAGCGCCACGGGGTGCGCTTCCCGCTCCGCGAACAGTCGCCGGATTGCGTCCCCGTACTCCCTCTGACGGGACAACTCCGCTTGCGTGATTTGTCTTGTTCCGTTCATAATGTAAGCCTCCCGCCGTGCCGTGAAAATTGCCGCTATCATACCACACCGCCGACAAAAAAACAAGCGACCTGTACGCTTGAAAGGTTCGAAGTCTTTTCTCCATGGGGCATATGCCTCAAAATCCCCCATCATCGGGAATCCACGCCAAACATGGGAATCTTTTCCAAAATTCCTGTTGCGGATTTCCGCGCCGTGGTGTACAATAGCACGAAACCGCTTGAAATGGGGGGACTTTTGTTGAACGGAATCGGATTAGTATTCGCGGGCGGCGGCGGCAAGGGCGCGTATCAA
>JAFSRZ010000028.1 GCA_017445875.1 Oscillospiraceae bacterium
AATTTACGCTCGCGGACTGTTACACAAACTGGAGTACCGTAAAGGAAACTTTCGGGAAACGGGACAGGTTGAAGCGAGAAAAAGCAAAACGTATGCAATGATTACGTTTACGTACATTTGCCTACGTTTTTTGAAGCAGGTTTCCATGAAATTGTATCGAAAACTAACGGCGCTGATTCTGGCGGCGCTCATGCTTCTGTCGCTGACGGCCTGCGGCGGCGGGACAGGTTCCAACTCCGGCGAAAAGGTCATTAATATGGCCTATACCACCGCGTGGGGGAGTTTCAACCCCTACTATTCCACGTCCACGACCATGTACGAACTCGCCCTGTATGACAAAATTTTCGACAAACTGGTGTTCACGGACATGGCGGGCGCGGAAATTCTCCCCCGTGCCGCCGACACTTGGGAGAGTTCCGCCGACGGCATGGAGGCCATTTTCCATCTCAACCACGACGCGTCGTGGTCGGACGGCGAAAAGGCCACCGCTCATGACTGGGTGTTCACGGCGCGACTGCTGGCTGACCCCGCGTCGGCCTTCTCGACACGCGTCGTCACGCACATTCTCACCGGCACCAACGACGACGGCGTACTGCTCGACGCCGACGCCTTCGGCGCTGTCGCCGTCGACGACTACACGCTGAAATTCATCTTCAAAGAGCCGACTTCCACGGAAGATTTCCTGTTGCACTACAACCGGAAGTTTCTGGTACTCCCGGAACATCTTTTAGGCGACGTTGCCCCGGAAAAAATTCTGGACTCCGATTTCTGGCGGAAACCGGTGGGTTCCGGGCCGTGCGTGTACGTGTCACAAATGACGGGTTCGGAAATGGTGCTTGCCCCCAATCCCTACTACCATCTCAAGGGCGGCAACTGGGATAAACTCGTCTTGCGCGTCCTCGACTCGGCAAGCCGTTTCACGGTGCTGATGTCCGGCGAAATCGACCAGATTGAATTAGGTTCGAGTATCGCCCCGGAGGACAAGCCCACGGCGGAAGCACACAATATCACCGTACGCGACGCCGAAGTGCAAAACTTCTTTATGGAAGTCCTGATTAATGACCACGGAATCCCAGACCCCCGCATCCGGCAGGCGCTGCATTACGCCATTGACAAGGACGCCATTGTAGGTGCCGCCGCGCAGGGTGTCGGGAGACCCGCCTACAGTTACGAAATGCTCAATACCGGTTACTACGACCCCTCGTTAGAGTTTCCCCGCGACGTGGAGAAGGCCAAAGCCCTGTTGAAAGAGGCCAATTACGACGGACGCCCCTATACCATCGCGTTCGCCGCCAAGCGGGAGAATATCGCCGCGCTCCTCACGCAACAGTGGAAAGAGGCCGGAATCAACGTCGAAATGGTCATTGTGGACGTGGCAACCATGTTTTCCGGGCTGACAAGCGGCATTTATGACCTTGGCATTTCCGGGCATTCCGCGTCGGCGTACTCGCTGTGGTTCGAGACGGAGTTCCCCGCCAACAACACCAACGCCGCCTTTTCCCATGACCCGACGCGTGACAACTATGTAGACCGTATCAGTACCACGGTTGACAAAGCGGAGAAAGTCGCCCTTGTCAAAGAGTACCAAAAATATCTGGCGGAACAGACATGGTTTATCCCGCTCTACTTCGCCGGGGAATACTGGGTGGAATCGCAAAGGGTTTCCAACATCCGCAACTCGGCTTCTCTGATGTGCAACGACAACGTGTGGGAGTGGTATGTGAACTGATTCCGCGTGGCGCGGAAAGGAGGCGATGTCCCCGTGACGCGTTATCTGTATGAGCGGATTTTGTCGGCTCTGCTGACAATGTTCTTTATCACGGCTATTATCTATACCCTGCTCTCGCTGATACAGGGCAGCGCCCTGAATGTGCTGGGCGGTTCCGGCGCGGAAATGTCGGCGGCGGAGTACGAGGCCGCCCGGCACGCGCTCGGACTGGACTTGCCCGTGTGGCTCCGCTACGTCCACTGGCTCCGGGACGTTCTGCGCGGGGATTTGGGCGTCAGTTACCGCTACGGCATACCGGTGGGGGAGATTATCGCCCAACGCTTGGGGGCTTCCGCCCTGCTGGTGGGTGCCGCTATCCTGTTCACGCTCCTGTTTGGACTGCCCGTGGGCGTCATGGCGGCTTACCGACCGGGTTCCGCGTGGGACAGGCTTTCCTCCTTTTTCGCGCTGGCGGGATTCAGCGCCCCGCGCTTCATCACCTGTATCGCCTGCATTTACGTTTTCTCGTTCAAGCTCCGCCTCATGCCCGCCATGGGTATGCACAACGTCGGCAACGCCTCCCCGGTTGACCTGATACACCATCTGATTATGCCGTCCTGTATCATCGCGTTCGGCGCGATAGGGTACGTGATTAAGCAGAGCCGGAGCGCGTGTCTGGACGTATTCCACGAGGACTACCTGAAAACGGCGCGGGCAAAGGGACTTTCGGAAGTGGAAGTCATTTTCAAGCACGGTCTCCGCACCGCCTTGGCTCCCATTCTGACACAGATAATGGTGGAAGTCCCGGAAATCGTCGGTTCCGCCGCGATTGTGGAAAAAATCTTCGGCTGGCCGGGTATCGGTTCCCTCATGCTGGACGCTATCCGCAATCGGGACATGCCGTTGATTATGGGCGTCACACTGGTGATTGCGTTCGTCGTGCTGATTGCGAACATCTTACTTGACCTTGCCTACGGACTGCTTGACCCCCGCGTCAGATACCGTTAAGAGAGGTACACCGTGAATCTTGACACCCGCGTCAGATACCGCTAAGAGAGGAGTAAACCGTGAATCATAGGGGATTCTGGAATAAGTTCCGACAGTCGAGAGGCGCGATGATTGGACTGTGCTTCCTGATAGTGGAGGCGTTGACGGTGTATCTGCTCCCGGCGATTTTCCACATGGACCCGATATCGTCGGACGTGCAGGCGGGTTTCAACGCCGCGCCCTCGGCGGCACACCTTCTCGGCACAGACGGCGCGGCGCGTGACCTGTTGGCGCGGACACTCTGCGGCGGACGGGTATCGTTATTAGTCGGCGTGGCGGCACCGTTCATCAGTGTGTCGATTGGTCTGCCGCTGGGGCTTGCCGCCGGATACTACCGGGGCGTCGTCGAAATGGTGATTATGCGTCTTTCCGACGTGTTCATGTCGTTTCCGAGTATTCTGCTGTCCCTGATTCTGGTTTCGGTGATTGGCCCCTCTCTGGGGTCGCTGATTGCCGTCATTGGGGTCATGGGCTGGACAAGTATTGCAAGGCTCGTATACGCAAATGTGTTGTCTATCCGGGAGAAGGAGTACATAGACAGCGCGTTAAGTATCGGGCGGAATGACTTCGAGATTTTGTCACACGAGATTCTGCCCGGCGTACTCAGTCCGGTATTTGTGTCGCTGTCGTTCCGGTCGGGTAGCGCGATTTTACAGGAATCGGGGCTGTCGTTCTTGGGCGCGGGAATCAGTCCGCCGCAAGCGTCTTGGGGCGGGATTATCTTCGCCGCACAGGATTTGTCCGTGCTGACGCGTATGCCGTGGATATGGGCTCCGAGCGGGATTTTAATTGTGCTGACCGTTGTGGCGTTCCACTTTGTGGGGCAGGGTCTGCGGGATACGCTTGACCCGAAAATGACCGTGTGAGGGGGTGTGCGAAATGCCGGAAACGCTTCTGGAAGTCCGAAATCTGACGGTGAATCTGAAACTTGGGAACCGTCAGGATGTGACGGCGGTGGACGGCGTGTCATTCTCCCTGAACCGGGGCGAGACGCTGGGCATTGTCGGGGAATCCGGCTGCGGGAAAACGTTGACCGCTTCGGCGGTTATCGGACTCCTGCCGCCCTACACGGGCTATATCGCCGGGGGGGAAATCCTCTTCGAGGGCGAGGACTTGACGAAAAAAACGGCGCGGCAAATGCGCGCCGTCCGGGGCGAGAAAATTTCCATGATTTTTCAGGACCCCATGTCGTCACTGAATCCGGTTTACCGGATTGGAACGCAAATGCGGGAGGCGTTGCGCGTCCACCGGGATGTGACTGTCAAGGAGGCGCGGGAAATCTCCGCCGAGATGTTGCGCAAGGTCGGAATCCCGCTCCCCGAAACACGTCTGCGCGAGTACCCGCACCAGTTGTCGGGCGGACAGCGTCAGCGCGTCATGATTGCCATGTCCCTGTTGTCCAACCCGTCCCTGTTGATTGCCGACGAGCCGACATCTTCTCTGGACGTGACCATACAGGCACAAATACTCGACCTCATTCGTACGCTCCGGGATGAAATGGGCATGTCCGTCATACTTATTACGCATGACATGGGCGTAGTCGCCGGGAACGCGGACAAGGTTTTGGTCATGTACGCCGGGAAAGTCGTGGAGTACGGCACGGCGGAGGAGATTTTCACAAATCCCCTGCACCCCTACACGCAACGCCTGATAGGTTCCATTCCGAGACTGGACATGGACGTAGAGTATTTGTCCACGATAGAGGGGATTGTTCCGCCGCTGGGACAAATGCCGAAAGGGTGCCGATTCTGTACCCGGTGTCCGCTTCATACGGGCGTGTGTCAAGAGGAACCGCCGCCGCCGTTCCGAATTGGGGAACATGTTATTTTCTGCCGCCGCGCAAACCCGGCCTTTGCCGGATGAAAGCGCCCTCTCCCGTCACCCAAGAGAGCGTTTTCGACCTGTGCGGTGAAAATAAAGAAGTTTTCACCCGATGTCATAAACTTCCAACCGCCCCACCCTCCCCGTTTTCACGATGTACGGAACTTTTCCGCCCGGCGAACGTCTAAGCGTACAGAAGCAAGATTTATGACGGTTTCTATTAAGGAGGCGATGTTAAGTAATCAAAAATAGGAACAAATGTGTTCATAGATACTCAGACGTATTGATGAATAGAAGGAGATGAGAGCCTTGTTAAAGAGCCTGAAAACAGAGATTAAGCCCACGCCGGAACAGCGTGTCACTCTGTTAAAGGCAATCGGGACTTGCAGATTTGTCTATAACCTGTTTCTTTCGGAAGCGGATAAACGGTATCGGGACGGACAGCGGTATATGTCGGCTTACGATTTCTCCCTATGGCTGAATCACACGTATCTTTCCGAAAACCCGGACAAGATTTGGATTAAGGAAACGCACGCCAAAGCGGTAAAACAGGCGATAATCAATGCAAATTCGGCATATCAACGCTTCTTTAAGGGGCTTGCCGCTCATCCGAACTTCAAGAAAAAAGGCGTCAATGAGCCGTCCTGTTACTTTGTGAGAAACGGCGCGAAACAGCCGATTGTCTGCGAGCGGCACAGAATCAAAGTACCCGGACTTGGATGGGTTGCGCTGAAAGAGTACGGATACTTTCCAACGGAAGCAAATGTCATTCATTCCGGCAGTATTTCTCTCCACGCGGGACGGTTTTTCTGCTCCGTGTTAGTGGAAGTTCCAGACCTTGAACCCGTTCAACCGGAAACGGAGGGCATAGGCGTGGATTTAGGAATCAAGTCTTTCGCGGTTGTCAGCGACGGGCGGGAATTTCCCAACATCCATCACACGCGCAAAGTCCGAAAACTGGAAAAGAAGCTCAAACGGGAACAGCGGCGGCTTTCGAGAAAACGCGAAAGTCAGAAGAAAAATTCAAAGAAAGGAAATGATTCAAGCAAACGGTATCAAAAACAGCGTTTGAAAGTTCAAAAGCTCCACTATCGCCTTGACTGTATCCGTAAAGATTATACGCGGCAGACAGTCGCCGCTCTGGTGAAAGCCAAGCCGGAGTTTATAGCGATTGAGGATTTGAACGTATCGGGTATGATGAAAAACCGCCATTTGTCAAAAGCCGTGGCGCGACAGAATTTCTATGGATTCCGCGATTTTCTTACATGGAAATGCAAAGTCCACGGGATTCCGCTCCGCGTTGTTGACAGATGGTATCCAAGCTCGAAAACCTGTCATTTCTGCAATACGGTGAAATCAGACCTGAAACTGTCTGACCGCTCTTATGTCTGCGAAGGTTGCGGAAAACGGATTGACAGGGACTTGAACGCGGCTCTGAACATACGTGATACAACGCAATACGTTTTGGCTTAGTACCGGTGGATTGCCGGGAATTTACGCCCGTGGACTGTTACACAAACCGGAGTACCGTAAAGGAAACTTTCGGGAAACGGGACAGGTTTGAAACGGGAAAAAGCAAAAACGTATTCATTGGATATGTTTTATATCGTTTGACTACGTTTTTTGAATCAGGCTCAATATGAGAATCAAGCGTTTTTGTTCCCTGCTGATGGCGGCGGTGATGGGACTTACGATGATGGGCTGTGGCGGGACGCCCCCCGAATCCGAAAGCGGCCTGTCTGGACTGAAAGCCAGTGTCAGCCCGAACGCCGTGCCGGAACTCAATCCCGACGAGGAACCCGAAGCCCATTGGAACGATAAACCCGCGCCCGCGCCCGTACTCGACGAGGACGAACCCGAAGCGCATTGGAATGACAAACCCGCGACGCCCATTGCCGGGGAAATCGTCAAGGCCGTGTACCCGGAAACCGTTCCTTTCCCGCTGGAATCCGACTATATGGGGGATAACAGCTCTTTCGACGCGTATTTTGACGCCTATCATAAGTGGTCGGAGGCCAACGCGGCGCGTCCGCGTCTGACCGCCGACGAAATCAAGACGTTGTACCCGTTTTTCAAAGACGGCGTGAAGCAGTTCCTGAACGGCACGGAAAATCGTGTCTGTTCGCCGCTCAACATCTATATGGCACTCGCCATGCTGTCGGGACTGACCGCCGGGAACAGTCAAGGACAAATCCTGAAACTGCTCAACGCCAAGTCCCCCGAAGCGCTCAGCGAACAGGCAAACCGTATCTGGAACGCCCTGTACACCGACGACGGCGTGTCAAGTACACTGTTAGGGAGTTCCCTTTGGCTCAATGAGAAAGTACGCTTCAACGCCGACACGCTCAAAAAAGTCGCCGAAAACTTTTACGCGTCGTCGTACGCCGGGAAAATGGGTTCCCCGGAGTTCGACGCCTCCCTGCAAGCGTGGTTGAACGAACAGACACGCGGCTTACTCGCCCAACAGGCCGGAGGCGTGCAAATGTCCGCTGAAACCATTCTCGCGCTCGCCACGACCATTTATTTCAAGGCCAAGTGGGACGACGAGTTCAGCGAATACAGCACAAGGCCGGAGACATTCCACGCCGTCGACGGCGACCGCCAAGCGCCCTTTATGCACCAGACATTCCGGGACGCCTGTTACACGGGCGACGGCTTTACCGCCGTCTACAAGGAACTCCGGGACAGCGGCATGTGGCTCATACTCCCCGACAAGGGTAAATCTCCCGCTGACCTGCTCAACAACGGCGCGGCTATGGATTTCCTCTCCGACCCCGGCAAATACTCCAAGCGTACCGAGGCGGAAATTGTGCTGTCCCTGCCGAAATTCGATGTCACGTCCGACCTTGACCTTATCAGCGGTCTGCAAGCGCTGGGCGTCACGGACATTTTCAAGATGAGTGTCGCCGACTTTTCGCCCATGACCACAAGCCGCGACGACATTACCATTGGACAGGCCAAACACGCCGCCCGCGTCAAGATTGACGAAGAAGGCTGTGAAGCCGCTGCCTTTACAGTCATGATGGCTGTCGGAACCGCCATGCCCGAACCGCTCCCGCAGATTCAATTCACGTTAGACCGTCCGTTCCTGTTCGCGGTCACGGCGTCGGGTAGTGTGCCGCTGTTCGTCGGCGCGGTACAGACACCGATTGACGCGTAACGCAAACCGCCCCCACCCGGTCATAGGCGTTAAGTTAAGCGGAAACGCCGTCCAAAATCGTCCCACCCGGCGCGTTGCGCCACCCTCCCCGCACACGGGGAGGGCTTTGCGGGACTGCCGACAGGAAAACGTAACAATTTCACCGAAAATGTCGAGGCTTTCCGCCTCCCCCGCACGGCGGGGGAGGTGTCGCGTAGCGACGGAGGGGGGACTTTGGCGTTAGCTTAACGCAAACCGCCCCCACCCGGCGCGTTTATGTGAAAGGAGCGGCAGAATGAATCACATCAACGGAAATCTGGCGTATCAAATCGAGCCGGAAACGGAAATTATCGGCGGCAAAGTCGTCATGATGGCCTCTCCGACTACCAATCACATCACAATCGGCTTTAATCTGTCCAGACTGTTCGGAAATTACCTCGACGACAAGCCGTGCAGAGTGTACCCGGACGGCACCACGCTGTTTCTGGAGGACAGCAGAGAAGAATACAAGCCCGACATGATGATTGTCTGTGACCCGGACAAAATCCGCCGCAACGGCATTCACGGCGCGCCGGATTTGGCGGTTGAGATACTCTCGCCGAAAACCGCCCGGCATGACAGAGGCCGCAAAATGAAAGCCTACGAGCGGAACGGCGTCCGGGAATACTGGATTGTCGACCCGGTAAACCGTTCCATAGAGCAGTATATTTTGGAGGATGGCGCGTTTGTCCTGCGCGACATTTACACGCAGTACACGGAAGAAACCTTCGGCGACTTGACAGACGCCGAAAAAGCCGCCGTCGTGACGGAATTTCAGTGTTCTTTGTTCGATGATTTGAACATCCGTCTGAAAGACGTTTTTGCCCACCTCATCGAAAAATGACACGTGTCCGTTGGGAACAGACCCTTTTTTCGGCTCGTGGCCTTGCTCCGTCTTGAAACCAAAACACACCCTCTCCCGGTATCGGGGGAGGGCTTTTGTTTCGTTACAGGATGTTGATAGTTTGGATGGCGTTGTCCTGAAACGTGATATTCTGCTCCTTATGTTCCTGTTGTTCAGCCCACGCCGTCAATATTTTTTCGGCAGTTTTGGAAGCAGTCCAGTCGCGGCGCTCGGCCTCCCGGTCAATCGCTTCCTTTGTACGCTCCGTCATACGTATGGTCATGACTTTGGTTTTTTTCTCCTTTACGCTCATAGCCTCGCCCCCTTGTAAGCATTGTAACCAAATTGTTATTGACAAGATACGCTTTCAAGAGTTACAATGATTACATTCAAATAAACAAATGACACATCAGAAAGGCGGACTGAAATGGCTGGCATGAAATGCCCGAAGTGCGGAAAACTCACCTACTTTAAGACGCCTACAGGCGGACAATGCAGTCAGTGCGGCTATACTGGCACAACTTCCCCGCTTGGCGGTCAGGGCGGCAAGGGACAGCGTTGTTTACATTGCGGCAAGTATCAGGTGTTCAACGGGAAATGCCGCAATTGCGGCGCAACTTATAGCGTCCCATAAGAAATTACAAAGGGGGAACAGCCTATATGACGGACGAACAGACATTAGCGGTCAACGCGGCGATTCACACGGCAAGCGCGGCGGCCGCGGCGGTCGGCGCGGGACTTGCCCAGCTTCCCGGCAGTGACAGCGTACCCATTATCGCAATTCAAACGACTATGGTCATTGCGATTGGCAAGGCCTTTGGAAAGACGCTGAACGAAAGCACCGCAAAAGCGGCAGTCGGCACCACAACGGCGACTTTGGTGGGGCGTGGTATTTCCCAATTCCTGCTTGGCTGGATTCCGGGCGTGGGCAACGCGCTGAACGCCACAACCGCCGCCGGCGTCACGGAGGCGCTTGGATGGGCAATTGCAACGGATTTTGATAAGGGTCTTTTATAGACAACGCGACAGCGCCGGGGGTATTTCCCCGGCGCTGTTTCTATAGCGTGACAATACGGGCGTTGAGGGCGTCGGCGTCGGAACGCGTATGCGTGGCGAGAAGCGTCACGCGTCCGGCACGGTAGCGCCGCACGGCGTCGAGACAGCGTTCCCGGATTCGCGTGTCAGTCCCGGTAAAGGGTTCGTCGAGTATGAGCGCGTCGGAGGGCGTCAGCAACGCCCGCGCCAGTGCCAGACGCCGCCGCATGCCGCCGGAGTAGTCGCGCACAGGCTTTTCTATGGCGTCCGAAAGCCCGAAGGCGTCCAGCAGTGCCGCCGCCGCCCGCTCGTCGTACGCCTTGCCGAGTACGAACCGGAGATTATATCGGGCGTCGCGTCCCAATAGAAGCCTGTCCTCCTGAAAGACAACCGACCAGCGGCAATGTTGCGGGATTGTAATCTTGCCGCCGTCCGGGGGTTCCAAGCCCAACAGAATACGAAACAGTGTCGTTTTGCCGCCGCCCGACGGCGCGTCCAGACATGTCACGGTGTCGCGCCCGGCGCGGAACGACACGTCACGCAGTACCACGCGCCCCTGATACGATTTCCGCAGATGTTCCACTACAATCACGCGCCCACCCTCTTTGATACCGTGTCCAGCGCCCACAGCGACACGCGTTCCAGACACACCGACAGCGACACGACAACCACTGTCCACGCGAACAAATCTGCCGTCAGAAAGTACACTTTGGCGTTATAGAGGCGTTCGCCGACGGTGCCGCGAGGCAGTCCGATAACTTCGGCGGCAATTCCGGCCTTCCAGCAAAGTCCCATCGACAACGAAACCGCTGTCCGAAACGCGGGCAGAACCGCCGGAATGTAAATCGCCGTGACTTGCCGTGTCAGCGGGACGCCGAACACGCGGGAGAGTTCCAGTAACTGCGCGTCGGCGCGTCCGATTCCCTCCAAGACGCCCAAGTAGACGGGCGGAAATGTCATCAGGAACGCGATAAATGTCGACAGTGACCGCGACGGGAGCCACACCAGCGCGAGTATCACGAACGACGCCACAGGAATCGATTTCACGGTAGCGACGGCGGGGTAAAGCGCCTCCCGTACGCGTGGGCGTACGCTTGCCGCGACCGCGCAGAGTATCCCGCCGCCGCACCCCAGCGCGAACCCGTACAGGACGCGTCCGGACGAACGCGCCACCGATTCCCAGAAAGAAACTGTCAACACAAGTTCCGCGAGGCGTGCCGCGACCGACAGCGGCGACGGCAACAATAGCGCCTGATTCAAAAACAGGCTGACCCCCTCCCATAGGGCCAGCCAAAAGAACGCCGTCCAGATATGAAAGTTTGCTTTCACGAGGCGTCCGCGAGATAGTAGAAGTCGGATTCGGGCAGGGTGCCGCCGACGGATTCCGGCGCGGCCTCATGGAGTACGGACAGGTATCCGGGGAGTATCGCGGCTAATTCGTTGCCGCTGACACAGACAATGTTACAGTACGGCAAGGCCTTTTCGGCGACGGGTGCCGGGACGATATCCGCCGCGCCGATTAACGCCGCCGCGTCCGACACATTGTCATTGACCCATTCCACGGACGCCGCGTAACCGTTCAAAAATTGCGCGACCGCCGCCGGGTGTTCCTGTACGAACGACCGCCGCGCCGCCGCTACGCCCGTAATCAGCGCGGAACCGTTGCCGAGGGCGTCCCATTCCCGTGTCAGGTCGAGGGCTACGCGCAAGTCCTCCAACTGGTTTTGCGCCACGGTTACAAAGGGTTGCGGCAACAGTGCTATTGTCGCGTTACCGGTCGCAAGCGCGGTGACACATTCGCTATGTTCACTCTTCCAGTCAATCATGACATCAATTTCGGGTTCGAGGCCGTGCTGACGCAAAAGGTAATACAACGCGTATTCGGGGGTACTGCCCTTGCCGGAGGCCGCGACAGTCATGCCGCGCAAATCTTCGATAGACTGCACCGCGTTTCCGTTCTCCACGATGTAGAGTACGCCTAACGTATTGACGGCTAAGGTCACGATTTCGCCGCCGGTACGGTTATAGAGAACCGCCGCCAGATTCGCGGGAATACAGGCAATGTCTAATTCGCCTTGAATCAGGCGCGGGGCGACTTCGTCCGGGGACGCCGCAAGCGTGAAGTCATAGTTGCCGTACATAGTATCGCCGTTGTCGGCGTCGGACATGAGTTTGACAAGCCCCATAGCCGTGGGGCCTTTGAGTGCCGCGAGACGTACCGTTACCGGGTCAAAGTCCGCGGACGCGTCCAGCAGGTTCGCGGCGTCCGTGTCGCCGGATGTGTCGTCAGTTGTTTCGGACGTGTCTGGGGCGGCGGCGTCGGACATGTCCGGGGTACTGACTTCGTTTTCGGCGGTGACACCCTCATCCGGTGTCGACTTTTCGGGCGGGGTGCCGCCGCAGCCGCTCAGAAACAGCAGGAGCAACGCCGCCAGAAATAACGCCGCGTTTCGCTCAATGGTTTGCATATTCAGGAAATTCATGCTTGTATCTGCCCTTTCTGTAAATTGTTTTCCAGTGGACGGGAAAAGGAACGTGAAAACGTGTCCTTTTCCCGTTTCCGGCTTACTTCATCCGCGCTCCGCCGCGACGTTCCCGGTTCTGGATATCCCGCATGGCGTCGCGGTGCGACAGGTTGACACGTCCCTTGTCGTCAATGTCCATGACCTTGACCCACATCATGTCGCCGATACGACAGGCGTCCTCCACGCGGTCAATACGGTGGTCGGCGAGGCGCGAGATATGCACAAGACCATCTTTTCCGGGGGCGAGTTCCACGAACGCGCCAAAGGCCATAATTCTGACAACGCGCCCGTAGTACAGTTGTCCGACTTCCGGCACAAACACAATATCGTCAATATACTTTTTCGCGGCGTCACACCCGGCGGCCTCCGGACAGGCAATGAAAATTGTTCCGTCGTCGTTGATATCGATTTTCGCGCCGGTGTCGGCGATAATCTTCTGAATGACGCTTCCGCCTTTGCCGATAACATCCCGGATTTTTTCGGGGTCGATGTGCATGGTAATCATCTTGGGGGCATAGCGGGAGACTTCTTTCCGGGGCGCGCCGATAGCCGGTAACATCACTTGGTCGATAATCTCACAACGGGCGTCGTAGGTGATATCGAGCGCGTTTTGAATGATTTCCATGGACAGACCGTCATTTTTGAGGTCCATTTGAATGGCGGTAATGCCCTTCTTGGTACCGGCTACTTTGAAGTCCATTTCGCCGTGGAAGTCTTCCACGCCCTGAATGTCAATAAAGGTCGTGAAAGCGCCGTCGTCGTCCTGAATCAGTCCGCAGGAAATGCCCGCGACGGGCGCGGTAATCGGTACACCGGCGTCCATAAGCGCGAGTGTCGAGCCGCAGACAGAACCTTGTGACGTGGAACCGTTCGAGGACAACACTTCACTGACAACGCGGATGGAGTACGGGAAAGTCTCGGTGTCGGGAATCACGGGCAGTAAAGCGCGTTCGGCGAGTGCGCCGTGACCGATTTCGCGGCGTCCGGGAGAACGGGACGGTTTCGCCTCCCCGACAGAGTAGCCGGGGAAATTGTAGTGGTGCAGATAACGTTTCTCGGTGTCCTCCCAGATATTGTCAAGTTTCTGGTTGGCGGAGAGGGTGTCGAGCGTGACAATGGACAAAACTTGTGTCTGTCCGCGTGTGAACAAACCCGAACCGTGTACGCGGGGCAGAACATTGACTTCCGCCGCTAAGGGGCGGATTTCGTTCTTGGCGCGTCCGTCCACGCGGTGTCCTTCGAGCAGCCACGCCTTGACAATCTTTTTCTGGAATTTGTACGTGAACTCCTCTAAATACTGGTCAAGTTCGGGATACGTTTCCAGATACGCTTCCCGCCACTTGTCTACCATAGCGTTCCAGCGGGTTTCGCGGACATTTTTGTCGTCGGTGTCCATGGCGGCCTTGGCCTCGTCCTCGTACTTGGACACAATCTCGTCAAAAAGTTCCTGATTGAACGCGGCGTGGGGGTAGTCGAATTTCGGCTTGCCGACTTCCTTCACCATGCGGTTGATAAGCGCGACTTGCTTCTGATTTTCCTCGTGCGCTAACTGAATGGCGCGGAACATAGTAGCGTTGTCAATCTGATTCGCGCCGGCCTCAATCATGACGACTTTCTTTCCGGTCGAAACGACGGTCACGTCCATGTCGCTGACTTTGCGCTGTTCGCTGTCGGGATTGAGGACGAGTTTCCCGTCAATCATGCCGATTTTGGACGCGCCGACGGGGCCAGCCCACGGAATGTCGGAAATAGCCAGCGCGGCGGACGTGCCGATTAAGGCGGCGATTTCGGGGGAACAGTCATGCTCCACGCTCATGACGGTGGCGGTCACGGAGACATCGTTTCGGAAGTCGTACGGGAACAGGGGGCGGATGGGGCGGTCAATGACACGGGAAGTCAGGATAGCCCTTTCACCGGGGCGGCCTTCGCGGCGGGTGAAACTGCCCGGAATGCGTCCGACTGCGTACAGTTTCTCCTCAAAGTCGACGCTCAACGGGAAGAAGTCAACGCCGTCGCGGGGACGCGGCGCGGCGGTCACGCACACTAACACGCGGGTATCTCCGTAACCGACCATGACAGCGCCATTGGCTAACTCGGCAAGTTTACCGGTTTCGAGTGTCAGGGGATGTCCGGCGAGGGTCATTTCATATTTGCGGTACTGCGGGAACGTTCTTTGATGAATAATGGTTGACATTTGCTAACTCCTTAAATCATACGGTTTCTTTTCTAAATTCGGGGAGTGTCCTTTTCGCATTTGAAACCGGGTCTGACGGGTTCGGGCGCGGTTTCAAATACAAAAAGTTCTCCCCCGTGAACCGGAAACACGCGCAAAAGGGCGACGGAGGTTGTCTCCGTCACCCCGCCTGTCTTATTTCCGGATACCCAGCTTGGCAATCAGGGCGCGGTAACGCTCAATGTCCTTACGCTGGAGGTAGTCGAGGAGGCTCCGGCGTTTGCCGACCATCTTTAACAGGCCGCGGTTGGAGTGCTTGTCCTGCGGGTTGCGGCGCATGTGTTCGGTCAGAACGTTAATGCGTTCCGTGAGAATGGCAATCTGGACTTCCGGCGAGCCGGTGTCGTTTTCGTGGGTACGGTTCGCGTCGATGATAGCGGTTTTCTGGTCTTTGCGTAGCATGGATGAATCCACCTTTCTTGTCTGATACCCGTCGGAACCGCGCTTCGGGACAAGGGGCAATCCGCGAAACATGGCACCGGGGCGGCGTCCTTGGCGACGTAACGCGGATTATACCATAGCTTTCCCGGCTTGTAAAGCGCTATTTTCACAAAAAGTTACGTCTGAATCTTGAACTTGGACACCTGCTCTTAGTCAAGGATGAAGGCCATACCGTTTTCCCCGAAACTTACGTCCGCAATCAGGTTGGAGAAAGTCGCCGCGTCCACCCCGCCGTACGCCACATAACTTTCACCGTTGGCGGAGAAGTATTTGCCCATCATAATCGTGACGGAATTGTCCGTCTTGCGTAAAACCGGGCTGGAAACATACGCATCCTGTGTCCGCATGGCCTGCCGGAAATATTCGCGGTCGGAAATGTCGGTGTTGTTGTAGGTTCGCCCCGTGGAATACGCAATGGAGAAATCTTTGAAAGAACTGGTTTTGGCGGCGTCGGCGAGCAAGGCCTTTCTCCGTTCGACGGGCAGACTTTCGTCGATAACGTCCGGGTTGCGCGTGACGGCCTCCACCTGCTGGGAGAGACTGTCGATGACGCTGACGACCGACGCGGCGTAGGCGCTGGACAACGCCTGTCCCTCATTCCCGTACAGTTTCCAATAGCCGCTGTACGTCAGGACGCTGAAAACAACGGCTAACAGAAATCCCGTTGCCAGTACCGGAACCGCCGAAAGCACGGTCAGTTTCGCTTTGAGCGTCTTTCTTTTTTTACCATAATGTGCCACTCCTTGCTTGATGGAGTTACGCGGAATCTCTGTCTTTGATATGTGCTGACGCAATCATACTTTGTTTCGGCAAAGATGTCAAGGTGTATGTGCTTCTGTCGGTGTCAAGTTATTTGTGGGATTTTTTTGGAGTTGCCGCAAGGCGCATATCCTGACAGCGGAGAGGGAGCTTTCAGGTGTAACGCCTGTCTGAAATTTCCATAATATAGAAATCAACAAGCCCCGCACTTATTTTACACCAAATCAAAAAACGCCCGAAAAAACGGGCTTTCACACTGGACATTTCTGTTTCCGTGGTGTAGAATAAGGGTTACTATGCGGCAATGTGTCCATGTCCGGGAAACCGGGCTTCCGTGAAGGAGGGGAAATCGGCGGACGTGGAACCGTGTCAAGGAGAAATTGAGGTGAAAAAATGGCAAATGCGTTCTTTGGCGGCGTTCATCCCCATGACATGAAGGCCGCGACCAATGAAAAAGCCATACAACAACTCCCGCCCCCGCCGGAAGTGGTCATTCCGATGTCCATGCACTTCGGCGCTCCGTGCGCCCCGCTGGTCAAGAAGGGCGACTACGTGAAGATCGGGCAGAAAATCGGAGAGTTCCGGGGACTCGGCGCGCCGATTCACGCGAGTGTGTCCGGGACAGTCAAGGCCGTCGAGCCGCGCCCGTACAGCATGGGCGGGAACATGATGTCGGTCGTTATCACGAACGACTTTCAGGACGCCTTGAGCGAGGAAGTGAAAGCCCCCGCGAATCCCGACGCGCTGACCGTCGCGGACATGGTGGAGGCTGTCAAAAACGCCGGTATTGTTGGCATGGGCGGCGCGACATTCCCGACACACGTCAAGATTTCCAGCGGTATCGGGAAAGTCGACACCGTGATTATCAACGGCGCGGAGTGTGAACCGTACATCACCGCTGACCACCGGACAATGTTGGAACGCCCGGAAGAGATTATCGGCGGGGCGACGTATCTGGCGAAAATGTTCGGCGTCGACGTGGTCATTATCGGCGTCGAGGACAACAAGCAGAACGGCATTGACAGCATGAACCGGGTCATTTCGGAGAAAAACGCGCCGGTGGAAGTACGCGCTCTTGCGTGCCGCTACCCGCAGGGCGGGGAAAAACAGCTCTGCCAAGCCATTACCGGAAAGCAAGTCCCTCCCGGCGGACTGCCCTCCAACATCGGTTGCGCCGTGTTCAACATCAACACGACTTGCGCCATTTACCGCGCTATCAAGGACGGTATGCCGGTTGTCAAGAAAATTGTGACGGTATCGGGGTCTGGCGTCGCGGAACCCAAAAATTTAGAATGCCCGATTGGTACGCCCGTCTCCCGGCTGTTCGACGAGTGCGGCGGACTGGACGAACACACCTATAAATTAGTCATGGGCGGCCCCATGATGGGCATGGCACAGTACACGGCGGAAGTACCCGTCGGCAAGGGAACCGGCGCTATGTTGGCGTTCTGCGGCGACGAGGAACAGACTGTCGAACACCCGCAATGTATCCGTTGCGGAAAGTGCGTGGCGGCGTGTCCGATGCACTTGGAACCGCTGTTCATGTACCAGTACGCGTCCAAGAACATGCTCGACGAGTTGAACGAGGCGCATGTCATGGACTGCATGGAGTGCGGCGCGTGTGCGTACGCATGCCCGGCGCGTATGCACCTGACGCATATGTTCAAGTACGGCAAGCAGAAACTCAAAGACAAAATGGCCGCTGACCGTGCGGCGGCGGAGGCCAAAAAAGCCAAGACAAAGGAGGTCGCGGTAAAATGACTACGGATTACAAAAGCCTGAAACTCATTGCGACATCCTCTCCCCATATCCGCGGCGAACAGACCACACAATCTATCATGCGTGACGTGCTGATTGCGCTGTGTCCGGCGTTGCTGTTCGCGTGCTACAATTTCGGTGTGCGGGCGCTGTCCGTGACGGCCTTTTCGGCGGCGGCGTGCGTGTTCTTCGAGTGGGCGTACCGCAGACTGATGAACAAACCGCAGTCCGTGGGCGACCTCAGCGCCGTTGTGACAGGTGTTTTACTGGCGTTCGTCTGCCCCGTGCAAATCCCCTACTGGACAATCTGTATCGGCGACTTCTTCGCCATTATTCTGGTCAAGCAGTTGTTCGGCGGAATCGGCTGTAACTTCGTCAACCCCGCGCTGGCCGGACGCGCCGCGCTTCTGGCGAGTTACGCCGGAATCATGACGACATGGGCAAATCCTGTCGGGAAGTTCGCCGCCGTCCTCGGCTCGACTGCCGACGTGACTACGACTGCCACGCCGCTGGCGCAACTCAAGGGCGGAACCGCCGCGTTCCTGATGAGTAAGTACAGTGTCGGCGACATGTTCCTTGGCACGATTCCGGGTTCTGTCGGCGAGGTCTCCGCGCTGGCGCTGTTGATTGGCTTCGCGTGGCTGCTGTACCGGAAAATTATCAACTGGCAGACGCCCGTTTTCTACATCGGTACTGTCGCCGTGCTGGCGTTCCTGTTCCCCCGCGGCGGACTGGGTAACTTCGACTGGATGATTTACAACGTACTCGGCGGCGGCTTAATCCTCGGCGCGGTTTTCATGGCTACCGATTACGCAACGTCCCCCGTCACGGCGAAAGGACAGGCTATCTTCGGCGTGGGTTGCGGACTGTTTACTATCGCAATCCGCTATTTCGGCTCCTACAATGAGGGCGTGTGTTACTCCATTATGGTTATGAATCTGTTCGTGCCGCTTATCGACCGGTACGTGAAACCGCCGCGCTTCGGCGTGGTCGAGGAATCGAAAAAGGAGGCGGCGACATGAGCGGAAATATCAAACAGGCCGAAAAAGTCAACATGGACCCGAAATATATTGCCACATTGATGGTTCGGCTGTTCGGTACCTGTATGGTGGTCGCGTTCCTGCTCGGACTGGTCAACATGGTCACGCTCCCGAACATCACCGCCCGGCAGAAAGCCGCCACCGACGCGGCCTTGAAACAGGTTGTCGAAAACCCCGACGCTTCGGAGTTCTCCGACGCGCTGGAACTCTCCGGCGACATGACCGCCGCCGCGTCCGGCGCGGGCGCGACATTGTCCGCACTCTACGCCGTCACGGAGGACAACGCCCCCGCCGGGTATGCCCTGACGATTGTCGCCAGCGGCTCACAGGGCAACATTGAAATGATGGTCGGCGTCGACGAGGCCGACATTGTGACGGGCGTCTCAATTGTCAGCAACTCCGAAACGCCGGGTATCGGCTCTAAAGTCATGGGCAACGAACCCACCGCCAGCGGGACGCCCGTACTTGACCAGTTCATCGGCAAGTCCCCGGCGGACGGTACGCTTTCCGTCGGCGGCGGTATCGACGCCATTGGCGGCGCGACGGTCTCCACACGCGGCGTTACCACGGGCGTCAACGCCGCCTTGGCGGTCGCCGCCCTCATGGACTGACGAAAGGAGGCGTGACACATGGATTTCAAATCCCAATTCAAAGAGGGGCTTATCACCAATAACCCCGTACTCGTACAGCTTTTAGGCCTGTGTTCGGTTATGGCTATCTCGACTTCCTTCTTTAACGGAATCGGCATGGGTATCGCCGTCACGATTATTCTGACCCTCTCCAACATCATCATTTCCGCAATTCGGAATATCGTCCCCAACAAAATCCGTATCGCCATGTTCATTGTGGTTATCGCCGGTTTCGTCACGATGGTGGACTTGCTGTTACAGGCGTTTGTCCCGGCGCTGTCGGAATCTCTGGGCGTGTTCATTCCGCTGATTGTCGTGAACTGTATCATTTTAGGCCGCGCCGAATCGTTCTCCTACAAGAACGGCGTTCTGGCCTCCGCGATTGACGGTATCTGTCAGGGTATCGGCTACACGGCTGTGTTGCTGGTTATGTGCATTATCCGCGAATTTCTGGGCGCGGGAACCTTCGGCGGCGGCATTCTCGGCTCCGGCGGAATCTTCGACGGCGGCGCGCTCGGTGCCGGAAAGGGTATTACCATTCTCCCCGAACAGTACCCCATGAAGCTCTTAACGCTTCCTGTGGGCGGATTCATCGTGCTGGGGGTACTTATTGCCGCCATGCAGTGGGCTTTGAACCGCTCCAAACAGAAAGCGGAGGAAGCCGCGAAAATTGAAAAGGAGGCGGTTCAGGTATGAAAGAGCTTTCCACGCTGATTACCATTACTATTGGCGCGATTCTGTCCAATAACTTCATCTTTTCGCAGTTTCTGGGCTGTTGCCCGTTCATGGGCGTGTCGAAAAAAATTGACACCGCCACGGGCATGGGTTTCGCGGTCGTGTTCGTCATGGGACTGGCGTCCGCTATCACGTGGTGCGTCTACAACTGGATTCTGCTCCCGCTGAATCTGGTTTACATGCAGACCGTCGCCTTTATTCTGGTCATTGCCTCTCTCGTGCAGTTCATCGAGATGTTTCTACAGAAGTCCGTGCCGTCGCTGTACACGGCGCTTGGCGTCTACCTGCCCCTCATTACGACCAACTGCGCCGTGCTTGGCGTCGCCCTGCTCAATATCCAGAACTCCTACAACTTCATTGAAGCGGTTGTCTACGGCATTACGGGCGGCGTGGGCTTCCTTCTGGCGATTGTCCTGCTTGCGAGTGTGCGGGAACAACTCGTATTTGCCGACTACCCCAAGTCCTTTGACGGGTTCCCCATTGCGCTTGTCGCCGCCGGACTGATGGCGCTGGCGTTTATGGGCTTCTCCGGTCTCGACATTTTCAAGTAAGGGGGGCTGAACGATGTTAAACGTATTGTCCGCCGTGCTGGTACTCGGACTGCTGGGCGCGTTGTTCGGCGCTCTGCTGGCGGTGGCCTCCAAAATTTTCGAGGTCAAGAAAGACCCCCGCGAAGAGGCGATATTAGCCAAACTGGCGGGCGCGAACTGTGGCGGCTGTGGTTATCCGGGCTGCGCGGGCTGCGCGGCGGCGATTGTCGCGGGCGACGCGCCTGTGACGGCCTGCGCCCCCGCCGGCGCTGACGCCGCCGCCGCTATCGCCGAAATTATGGGACAGACCGCCACCGTCGGCGAGCGGGAAGTAGCTTTCGTCCGTTGCAATGGCGGTACCGCCGCCGTGAAACGCTTCGAGTATGTCGGCGTACAGGACTGTACAGCGGCGGAGAAAGTCGCGGCGGGGCCGATAGACTGCGCGTGGGGCTGTCTGGGCTTCGGCTCGTGCGTGAAAGCGTGTCAGTTCGACGCCATGCACATTGGCCCGAACGGCGTCGCGGTTGTCGACGAGGACAAGTGTACCGATTGTATGGCATGCGCGGCGGTGTGTCCGCGTCACCTGATTGTGTCGGTGCCGGTGTCGAAAAAGGTTCGCGTACTGTGTCTGAATCAGGAAAAGGGCAAAGCCGCTATGACTGTCTGCGAAAATTCCTGTATCGGGTGCGGCCTGTGTGAACGCGAGTGCAAAAAGGACGCAATCCATGTTGTCGACGGTATCGCGTCCATCGACTACGCGAAGTGTATCAACTGCAAACTTTGTACGAAAGTCTGTCCGCGTGACGCCATTACTCCGGTAGCCACGGCGGAGGACAAGGAAAAGTACAAGGAAGTCAAGAAAAAGGCGGCGGAGGCCAAAAAGAAAGCGGCGGAAGTCGCCGCCGCGAAATCCGGCAAACCCGCCGCCGCGAAAAAGTGACCCGTTCGGAAAAAACGGAACAGTGACGGCGTCGGCGTTCGCCGGGAATGTGTCCCCCAAGCGCGACCGGAACACCTATGACGCAGACAAAGCCCCGTCCGGCGTGACAAGCCGGGCGGGGCGTTCTTACGCGCCTGAATCATATGCGGCGGTTATCCCGCCGACAGTCCAGCACCGCGTCAAGGTAAACGTCCTGATTCTCCACGATGAACACCGCTTTGTACCACTTGCAAAACAGGGCTTTACGGTACAGTCCTTCCGGCAAATTGCCGTCCGTCTCCACGGGGAACTGATACGGATTTTCGCCCAGTTCGCGCAACACGGCCTCGAACCCGTCCGCGAGCCGCAGGGCGGCGGACTTGCTTACTCTGGCGAGAAACCGGGCATGGCTGACAAGCATTTTGTCGGCGCGTTCCGCCACGATTACGTTATACTTCGCCATTGTCCGTCTCTCCGGCAATCGCTTCGCGCATATCAGACAGCACGTCCCAGCCGTCGCGCCCCTGATAGCCGTTGAGCCGCGCCGTACGCGCTTCGAGCAGGTCGGCGTAAAGCGCGTTCGAGGAATCCAGCGACAGTGACAGCGGCACACCACGTTCCCGGACAATCTGTTTCAGGAACATTGTAAACGCCCCCGTCATGGTCATTCCGAGTTCCGACAGCACCTCCTCCGCCTGTGTCTTCAAGGCGGAATCCACACGGATACTTAAATTCGCGTTTCCCGGCATTTCCTCACGTCCTTTCTCTTCAATTGTACTACATTGTCGAGTCGTTGTCAAGACAAAGACAACGAGAGCGGACGCCTGTCCCGGTGTCCGCGCCTATATTCCGGCGATTAAATGCCCTCACACGTGACAACGCCGTTTTCGTCATTGAAAAAAATCCCGCAGGCAGTGGCCTTAAAACCATAATCGGGAAACTTCTCGTGTATAGTCTCCGTCAATGCCCGCATATTTGTAAGAGGATTGGAATTTTGACAAAGACGCGCCCTCCCGTGATTGCGGGAGGGCGTCGCGTTATTTCGCGTATTCGACGACTTTGGTTTCCCGGAGGACATGCACCTTGATTTGTCCGGGGTACTCCATTTCGTTTTCAATCTTCTTAGCGAGGTCACGCGCCATAATCACCATTTGGTCCTCGCTGACCTGTTCGGGCTTGACCATGACGCGGACTTCGCGCCCGGCCTGAATCGCGTACGCCTTATCCACACCCGGATAGGAGTTGGTAATTTCCTCCAACTGTTCCAGACGCTTGATATAGTTTTCGAGATTTTCGCGCCGCGCTCCGGGACGCGCCGCCGATATCGCGTCGGCGGCCTGTACGAGACAGGCAACGAGTGTCCGCGCCTCCACGTCGTTGTGGTGGGCTTCGATGGCGTGAATGACTTCCTCCCGCTCGCGGAACTTCCGGGCGAACTCGACACCTAACGCGACGTGGGTACCCTCCATTTCGTGGTCGACGGCTTTGCCGAGGTCGTGGAGCAGTCCGGCGCGACGGGCTACCTGCGCGTCCGCGCCGAGTTCGGCGGCCATGATTCCGGCAAGGTGGCTGACTTCAATGGAATGTTGCAAAATATTCTGCCCGTAACTGGTGCGATAGTGTAGGCGTCCAATCATCTTGACGAGTTCGGGGTGCAGATTCCGCACGCCGCATTCAAAGACGGCGCGTTCTCCCTCGGCCTTGATGGTGGCCTCGACATCACGCCGGGCGCGTTCGACAGTTTCCTCAATGTGGGTGGGATGGATTCGCCCGTCAGCAATCAACTTTTCCAGCGCGACACGCGCAATCTCGCGGCGGACGGGTTCAAAACACGAAATGGTAATGGCTTCCGGCGTGTCGTCTATGATGAGGTCGACGCCGGTCAAAGTCTCGATGGAACGGATATTCCGGCCTTCGCGTCCGATAATCCGTCCCTTCATCTCGTCATTGGGCAGGGGAACCACACTGACGGTCATTTCGGCGGTCTGGTCGGCGGCGCAACGCTGGATTGCCTGCGCGACAACTTCGCGGGCGCGGGCTTCGCATTCCTCTTTCATGCGGGACTCGACTTCTTTGATTTTCAGGGCGGTTTCGTGCGTGACATCGGCCTCGACCTGCTGAATTAAGTAGGCGCGGGCTTGGTCGGGCGTAAAGCCGGAAATACGTTCGAGCAGTGCCATTTGTTCCTGCTTGATACGTTCCGCTTCGGCGTGGGCTTCGTCTACTGCCGAATGTTTCCGGGCAAGGTCTTCTTCCTTCTTCTCGATGGTGTCTAACTTGCGGTCGAGATTATCTTCCTTTTGCTGTAAGCGGTTTTCCTGCCGCTGTAGTTCCGTGCGGCGCTCGCGGACTTCCTTCTCATATTCGCTGCGGTCCTTCAGAATCTTCTCGTTTGCTTCCAAGAGGGCTTCCCGCGTTTTGGACTCGGCGCGCTGGTGGGCATCGTTGAGGATGGACAGGGCGCGGTCTTCGGCTTCCCCGATGGTTTTTCTCTCCGTTGATTTCCGGTAGCGAATACCGAGCAGAAAGAACACAAGCGCGCCAATCGCCAGCCCAATCGGGCCGGAGATGTACCATGGCATGTTGCGGTTCCTCCAATCATTCGGTATCGGTTAGCGTTGATAAGGCGTCCGGCGGCCTACCCCTATGACGCGCCGAATATGCCGCATTTAGTTTAACCGTTTCGGGCGGAACTGTCAACCGCAAAACGGAAATTTTCTCTTGTTTTTCGCGGATATGGCGGAGACGGAATCTTTGTGTTGTCGCCGGACAGACAAATTTCCGACGTGACAGAAATTTCGGTTGTTCGACACGGGCGACTGTGGTATAATGGCACATCATCAGGGAATGGAGGCGGACGGCGTGCGATTCTGGAAGATGAACGGCGCGGGCAATGATTTCGTGATTCTGAACAATTTGGAGGAGCGGCTTTCGCCGGAGGACTTCCCGCGCCTCGCCAAGACATTATGTGAGCGGCGTTTGTCAATCGGGGCGGACGGGCTGATGGTGGTGGACGCCCCGGCGCGGGACGGAGATTTCCGCATGTGGTTCTACAACTCGGACGGAAGTCCGGGGGAAATGTGCGGCAACGGGGCGCGGTGCGTCTGCCGGTACGGCTACGAGAACGGCCTTGCCGGGGAGCGTCAGCGCGTCGAGACGCCCGCCGGAATTGTCACGGGGGAGCGTATCGACCGCCGTTCGTACCGGGTACGCCTCAACGACCCGACAACCATTGACTTACAACGTGTCATAGAGGTTGACGGGCGTCCGTGGGAATGCGCGTATGTCGAACTCGGAAACCCCGGACTGCCGCACACCGTGGTAGCGTATCCCGGACTGCGCGACGCCGACGAAAACGCGTTACGCGAATTAGGCCGGGCTTTCCGCTGGCACAAGTCATTCCCGAAGGGGGCGAATGTCAACTTTTACGAGCTGACGGGGGCGGATACGGTGTACGAACGCACGTTTGAGCGCGGCGTGGAGGATTTCACGTACGCCTGCGGCACGGGTACGGCGTCGGTGGCGGCGGTGCTGACGTTGCGCGGGATGGTGTCCGGTCACGACTTCCGCGCCGACATGACCGGCGGCACGCTTCATATGGACGTGGAGCGCGACGGCGATACCATTACCGGACTGTTCCTGACGGGACCGACAAACATCGTGGCGACCGGCGAAGTACGGGACGAGACTTTGTTTCCGTGACATTCGTCGTTTCGCACAAATTCGACCGCTGATTTTCCATTCTGGAAAGCCTGTTCTGTACAATCCGCACAAAAATTCCGCTTGCGGTTTCCAAAGAAATGTGCTAAAATAGACACATCTATTGTACCGACAGGACGCCATGCCACGGAAAGGAGGCGTGTCCCCATGAAACTCAACTTTTACGGCGCTGACCACTGTGTGACGGGGAGCTGTCACTGTTTGGAGGTCAACGGAAAGAAAATCCTCATCGACTGCGGCTTACAGCAGGGGCGCGACGAAGTTTCAAACCAAGAATTTCCGTTCAGCCCGCAGGAAATTGACTGCGTACTCGTCACCCACGCCCACATTGACCACTCTGGACGCCTTCCCCTGTTGGTGCGGGAAGGTTTCCGGGGGCGGATTCTGACAACCCGTATCACCGCCGACTTGCTCGAAATCATGTTGTTGGATTCGGCCTACATCCAAATGCAGGACGCCGAATGGAAAAACCGTAAAGCCGAACGTTCGGGTATGGAGCGCGTGGAACCGCTTTACACCCCGGAGGACGCCGAAGCCGTCATGAAGTACATGACCACTTGCGAGTACGGGGAGATTATCGACTTGTACGACGGCGTGGAAGTCGAGTTCGTGGACGCCGGACATTTGCTTGGCTCGGCCTGTATCGCCATGGACTTGACCGAAAACGGCGTCACGAAACGGATTGTCTTTTCGGGCGACCTCGGCAACGTCAACCAGCCGATTATACGCGACCCGGTACACTTCCACGGCGCGGACTATGTCGTGATGGAATCGACCTACGGCGACCGTAACCATACCGGCGTGTGGAGCTACCGCGACAACCTTGCCGCAATCATCGACGAGACTATGGCGCGGGGCGGAAACCTCATTATTCCCTCGTTCGCCGTCGGGCGTACGCAGGAACTGCTCTATTTTATCCGCGAAATCAAGGACAATCACGAAGTCAGAAGCAAGCCGGACTTTCAGGTCTATATTGATTCTCCGCTTGCCCGACGCGCTACCGAAATCTTCAAGGGCGATTTGTTGCAATATCTCGACTACGACGCGCTACAACTTGTCAAGGGCGGTACGCATATGTTCTCGTTCGACGGTCTGCGCATGACGGAAAGCGTGGAGGAATCCCGCGAACTCAACAACGACCCGACACCCAAAGTCATTTTGTCGGCGTCGGGCATGTGCGAGGCCGGACGTATCCGGCACCACCTGAAACACAATCTATGGCGGCGGGAATGCACTGTGCTTTTCGTGGGCTATCAGGGCGAAGGCACGTTAGGCCGGACACTGTTGGAGGGCGCGGAGAGCGTCAAACTGTTCGGGGAGGAAATCGCCGTACACGCCAAGATTATGAACTTGCAGGGGATGTCGTCCCACGCCGACCGCGACCACCTCATAGAGTGGATTAGCGACTTTACCAAGCCCAAGCCGCAACAGGTATTTGTTGTCCACGGCGACCGGGAGGTAGCGCCGTATTTCGCGCAGACGTTGAACGCGAAAGGCATTCCGGCGCATTCCCCGCAGTACACGGAAGTCTATGACCTCATCACGAATACGATGTTGAAAACGGGCTATCTGCCGGCGCGGAAACAGAAAGTCTCCGGAAGCGGAAGATTCAGCGCCCCGTACGAGCGCCTTGTCAAAATGGGAGAGATTCTTAACGAGTCCATCAAGCGTTCCAAGGGACGCGATAACAAGTCTCTTGCGCGTTTCGCGGACCAGTTGAAACAGTTGCTTGAGAAATGGGAGGCATAAACAATCCATGAAACCGCGTTACACACTTTTACTGCTGACGCTTCTGTTATGTCTGACGCTCACCGCCTGTAAGGAAGAACCCAAGGAGCCGCCCGATTTGCGCGGACAGTGGCAACAGGTTCTCGGCGAGGACGCGGAGCCGGACTATTACCACCTCGCCCGTATCACGGACGACTATGTAGAGATTTACTATTACACCCCCAGCGACGGAAGCACTAATCTTTACTGGTACGGTTCGTATGAACCCCCGGAGGACGGAAAAGAGCCGTACACATGGACATCCGAAAACAAACTGCCGAAAAACATCAGTCCGCGCCTGTTCCGGTACGCGTCCAGAGACGCAAAGAAGGACTTCACCTATAAAAAGGGTCTGCTCAGTTACATGATAGCGCCCAGTCAGGCGTTACGCATGAATGTGACCATGGAACGCGTACAGGAGGAAGTCGAAATCCGGGGCGAGGTTCCGCAGCCCGAAGCCATGCCATAACGCAAGCCCTCCCCGCACGGGGAGGCGAACACAGACAGAGAGGAGGCGAACAGAAGGGAGTTTTCACATGTCGGGTTACTGGAAGCCGTCCCCGCCGGACGCAAAACAGGAGGCGGAACAGCGTGTGGAACGCCGCATTTCCGCGACAGTCTCCATTTTCGTCTGCGTGGCGACGGTCGTCGGACAGATTGCCATTACGCTTCTGCTGACGGCCTTCCTGCGCGAAAACGCCGGATATGTCTATCTACTGTCACAAATCGCGGCGCTGGCCGTGGCGCTGTGGGTGTACCAGCGTCCGGGAAGCCCAAGTTACAAGTTAGCGTGGATGTGTCTGCTGACCGCGACGCCCGTGCCGGGTATGATACTGTTCTGTTTCTGGGGCGGTACGCGGCAGTCGAAACGATTGAGCCTCAAACCCGTCCCGCCCGTGCCGGAGAGCCGCGAACGCCGTCTTGACTATGCCCGGAATTTGTCGGCACTCCGCGGACGTTCCCCGGCGTGGGGACGCCTCGCCGCGTACCTCATGAAACGCGACTGCTGGCTTTTCCGCGACACCACGGCGCGTTACTTCCCGGATGGCGCGGCGTTCTTTGACAGTCTCATAGCCGATATCCGCCGCGCCCAACGCTACGTGTTTCTGGAATACTATATCTTGGCGGAGGGGCGCGTGTGGGACGCCCTTTTCGACGCCCTGCGCGAACGCGCCGCCGCCGGGGTGGAAATCCGTATCATTTTTGACGACTTCGGGAATTTGTTCCGCTTCTCCGGCGACGCGCTCCAAGCACTCCGGGACGCCCATATCGACGCGCAAATGTTCAACCCCGTACACCGCTATATCGGGCGCGTGTACTTCAACTACCGCGACCACCGGAAAATAGCCGTCATCGACGGAGAAACGGCGTACACGGGCGGAATCAATCTCGCCGACGAGTACGCGAACCTTGTGGAACGCTTCGGACACTGGAAAGACAGCGCCGTCCGCTTACACGGTTCGGGGGCGTGGGGTTTTGCGGCGTACTTTATCCGGCTTTGGAAAATGCTGGGGCGTACGCTGTCACACTCCGACGACGACTACCGCCCCCGCCGGACATTTCCTCCGGCGTCGGGGTACTGTCAGCCGTTTTCCGACGGTCCTTTCCGCAATCCCGACTACCCCATAGAGGAAACGTATCTGCAACTGATTTCGTCCGCGCAACGCACATTGTATATCACAACGCCCTATTACGCCGTGGAGGAGGCCATACAGACGGCGCTATGTATCGCGGCGGACGCCGGGGTAGACGTGCGTCTGTGCGTACCGGCGATTCCAGACCACAAGTTAGCGTACCTTGTCGCGGAAACCTACTGGGGACAGTTACTCCGGCACGGCGTCCGCATTTACCGCTATACGCCCGGATTTCTGCACGCGAAAAGCGTACTTGTGGACGGGGAAGCCGCCCTTGTCGGTTCCACGAACATGGATTACCGCACGTTCCAGCTACACTATGAATGCGGCGTTGTCCTGTACCACATGCCGGTTATTCGGGACATTCAGCGGGACTTGGAAAGCGTCATGCAACAAAGCGAACTGTACACGCTGGAGGCGTGGGAAGCGCGTCCGTGGTCACGACGCCTTACGGCGTCCGTGCTGAAACTCGGCGCAATCTGGTTATAATTAGGAGAAATACAGATGGAGCAAGACAAAACGACAATTCAAGTGGGCGTATCGTTTGCCCGTTGCGCACTGCCGCCGCGCAAGCCCGACGGGCATAAAGGCGACTTCGGCAAAGTATTCTTAGTCGGCGGCTCGCGGGCGTACACCGGCGCGCCGTATCTGATGGCGTCGGCGACTGTGGGTTCGGGTTGCGGACTGGTATTCTTAGGCGTTCCGGGCGGTATCTGGACTGTAGAGGCGTCGCGCTGTTTGGCGTCGATTCCCGTGGCGCTCGGCGACGCCGACGCCCTGACGCCCGACGCTCTCCCCGCGCTCACCGGACAGTTACAGGCCTGTGACGTACTCGCAATCGGCCCCGGTCTCGGACGCTTCGCGGGCGTCGCGGATACCGTGTGTTCCGTCCTGCGCGACACGCCGAAACCGGTTGTCTTGGACGCCGACGGCATAAACGCGCTTAACGGACATATACATATACTGTCGGAGCGGCGCGGACGCGTCACGATTCTGACGCCCCACGAGGGGGAGTTCTCGCGTCTGCTGGGCAAACCTGTCACTGACCGCGTACAACAGGCGCGTGACTTCGCCACGACATACGGCTGTGTGTTAGTCCTGAAAGGACACCGCACAGTCACCGCCACGCCGTCGGGGACAGTGCTTGTGAACACAACCGGAAATTCCGGGCTGTCGAAAGGCGGTAGCGGCGACGTGCTGACAGGCCTTATCGCGTCGCTGTTAGCGCAAGGCGCGACGCCCGTACAGGCCGCCGCCGGGGGTGTCTGGATTCACGGACGCGCCGCCGATTACGCCGCCAATACGCTTACGCCGTACGCTATGACGCCGCTGGATATAATCGGGGCGTTCCCGCTGGTGTTCGCCGAACTCATGGAGACGGATTGACAGGAGGCTTATAGAGTGCGAAAGCGTTTTTTCGCACAAATGATAATGATATGTCTTGTGCTGTCGGCATGCGGCGGCGGAGAACGTCAGAACGGCGCGGACGCGTTCCGCGCACGCTATCAGACCATGCGCGGCTGTGACATGACCGCCACGGTACGCTGTACGGAGTACGGCGCGCCTTGGGAGGCCGTGCTACACTGCGCGTACGCCTCCGACGGCGAACGCGTCATAGAGGTGGTGTCGCCCGACACAATAGCGGGCGTCAAGGTGATTCTCGACGGCGACTCCCGGCAACTGCAAGCGGACGGGCGACGCCTCAACGCCGGACGTGTCAGCGCGGAAGGGATTAGTCCCGCCGACGCGCTCCCGGCGCTTCTGGACGCGCTCCGCGACGGCTGGCTTTTGGAACAAAACGCCGAGGACTGGAACGGCGTCCCGTGTGTGCGTCTGACCGTGGACACGTCCGGCGCGGCGGGCGGGAAACTGTTTTACACGCTGTGGCTGAAACAGTCGGACGGAACCCCGCTGCGCGGAGAAATCGCCGCCGACGACCAAACTGTAATGACAGCGGACTTTACATCGTTCTCATTTTCTGATATAATAGAAGAAACGGTTTCTTGAACCGTGTTCAAGAAGGAGGAATTTTCATGGAAGAAGAAATACTGCGCCGGACGTGGGCGGAAATCGACATGGACGCCCTCTCCCACAATTACCGGGTGGCGCGGGACAAAATCGGCGCGGATGTCCGCTATTTGGGCGTCGTCAAGGCCGACGCCTACGGTCATGGGGCGGTGCAAGTCTCGCGGAAACTGCAAATGTTAGGCTGTGACTACTTAGCGGTGTCCAGTCTCGACGAGGCGCGGGAACTCCGGCGCGGCGGCATTACGACACCCGTACTGATTCTCGGTCACACGCCCCCCGAAATGACGCCGCAACTGATTCACTACAATCTGACGCAGACTGTCTCCGCGCTCGCCAAAGCGGAGGAGTACAGTCAGGCGGCGGAGACAGTCGGCGGCGTCCTGCGGGTACATATCAAAGTGGATACGGGCATGTCACGATTGGGCTTTCTGGTGCGCGGGGAACACTTCGCGGGCGGCGTGGACGCTATCGCCAAGGCCTGCGCGTTGCCGTGTCTCGACGCGGAAGGTATCTTCACGCACTTTTCCACGTCCGATTCCGACGCCCCCGATGACCGCGCCTACGCTATGGAACAGTTCGACGTGTTTACAAGCGTGCTGGACGCCCTCGCCGCACGCGGACGCCGTTTCCGTCTCCGGCACTGTGCCAACAGCGGCGCGTTAGCCCGTTACCCCGAAACGTATCTTGACATGGTGCGTCCGGGTATCGCGCTCTACGGCCTCGGCGACGACGCCGCCGCGCTCGGACTGCGTCCGGTGATGTCGCTGTACTCCTGCGTGTCGACAATCAAAGTCTTTGACGCGGACACGCCTATCAGTTACGGACGCCTGTACCGTACCCCGGACAGACGCCGCGTCGGGGTACTGCCCATCGGCTACGCCGACGGACTTTTCCGGGGCTTCTCGAACCGTCTCAAACTCTGGACGCCGTACGGCTCCGCGCCGATTCTTGGACGTATCTGCATGGACATGACCATGATTGACCTGTCCGCACTGCCGGAAATCCACGTCGGCGACACATTAGAGATATTCGGCGCTCATCAGTCCGCCGACGCCCTCGCCGCCATGCTGGATACGATTCCCTATGAACTTGTCTGCGCCGTCAGTAAACGCGTCCCGCGCCTCTACATGGAACACGGACAGGTCACGGAATGCAGTCTCCGAATTTTGGGACAGGCCTGAAACTATACAACCCTCTCCCGAAGGGGAGGGCAAGCAATTTTTTTGAAACTTACATTTACCGCTTTCGGCTCCGCACGTCCGCGCCCGGCACGGCATAGGATGTCAGGGCGGCGATACGGAATTTGTACCGCGCACGGGTATAAATTCCGTCCCTGTGTGGGAGACTGAAAGTGGCCCTGTCGCGGGTCTCCGGGACAGCGGGTACTTCTTTCGGTGGAGTGTGAACTTTGTGGATACGACTGTCAAACGCGGCGATATTTACTACGCCGACCTCTCCCCCGTGGTAGGCAGTGAACAAGGCGGCGTCCGGCCTGTGCTGATTATCCAGAACGATACCGGCAACCGCTACAGCCCCACTGTGATTGCGGCGGCGATTACTTCCCAGACCGGGAAGGCACGCCTCCCCACTCACATAGACCTTCCGGTCAACGCGAACTCCGGCCTCAGTCGGAACTCCGTAATTCTGCTTGAGCAGATTCGCACGCTCGACAAAAAGCGTCTGCGTGAACGGATGGGACACGTTGAGGAGAACATGATGACCAAAGTGGACGCGGCAATAGCTGTCAGTTTCGGCCTGCCGCACGACCAACTGGTATAACGCGACGCCCTCCCGGATTTCGCCGGGAGGGCGTTGTCATCGCGCTTTGTACGAAAACATAGGATATACTCGAAAGCGGCAAAGTTTGCCGTCGTTGAGTATATCATGCGCGAAAATGTGATATAACTGCCACAAATATAAATTCTTGACATTTCGCGTGATTTGCGTTATTATGCGCGTGAGTACCACATGTTCAGGAATGGCGCGACCCGGTTTCGCGTTACAGGTTTCTATCTGTGATTCAGTTCCGCCAACCATGAAGAGCCAATTTTGAAAGGAGCAAACAATTATGGCAATGACAATCAACATGAACCGCGACGGCGAAAATTTGACAGTCGCTCTGGAAGGGCGTCTGGACACCACAACCGCGCCGCAACTGGAAGGCAAACTCCGTCCCGTTCTCGCCGACGGCGTGGAAAATCTGACGATAGACTTGGAGACGCTGGATTATGTCTCGTCCGCCGGTCTGCGCGTCCTGCTCACCGCCCAGAAAATCATGAACAAGCAGGGGGAAATGACCGTCCGCAACGTCAACGACGCCGTGATGGAAGTCTTTGAAGTCACGGGCTTCGTCGACCTGCTCAACATTGAATAAGACTCTTGACGGCGCGGGGAGGACTGCGACGCGTAATGCCCACGCCGGCAAGGATTCTCCGCGGCGTTCGGGCGAATATCGACGTTACGATGCTTTGCCCGCGTTTTCACTGACAGGGACGGGGGGAATTTTTGTGCCTACATTAAAAATCGCGGCCAAAAGGGAAAACGCGGAACAGGTCATGGCCTTTGTGGACGGGCAGTTAGAAGCGCATGACTGTTCCATAAAGTCCCAAACGCAACTCGACATTGCCGTGGACGAACTGTTTACCAACATTGCCAGTTACGCCTACGGCGCGGAAACGGGCGAGGCGGTCATTTAAATGGAGTTCCCGGACGGCTTCGCGGAAATCACGTTCCGGGACTGGGGGACGCCCTATAATCCGCTGGCGCGTCCCGACCCGGACGTGACGCTTCCGGCGGAGGAACGGCAAATCGGCGGGCTGGGCGTGTACATGGTCAAAAAGAGCATGGACGCCGTTTCCTACCGCTATGAGGACGGGCAAAACGTCCTGACCATACGTCGGCAACTGTGAACAGGTACCGCAATTCCCGGAACGCGTGGGAGCGCGAAGTTTTCGCGGGCGTTCCGTAAACGCAAGACGGAGGGACAAACACAAATGGACACGGATAAAAACGTGATACAGGAACGGATTATCCGGGACATGTCGGACGGCGTGATAGTTATCGGGCTGAACGGGCATATTGAGCAAATCAACCCCAAGGCCTGTGAACTTCTGGGACTGTCCGAAAAAAAGGTCATCGGGAAACCGTTTGCGCGATTCTTTTTTGAGTATGAGGAAAACGACGCTTTCTCCCAGACTGTCCTTGACGCGATTTACGAAAGCGGTACGCTTCATGTCTCGGTGGTTCCCTATTTCAACGGCGGGGAGACAAGATATCTGCATGTGACGACTTCTTTCCTGCACGACGACGACCGGCGCGTCGGCGTGATTGCCGTTTTAGCCGATATTAACGAACTCGTCCGCCTGCGTAACGAGTTGCAAATCAAAAATCAGCAGATTACAACCTTGCTGGATTCCATGGTGACAGCGCTGTCCAGCGCTATCGACGAACGTTCCCCCTATACCGCCAACCATACAAAAAATATGGCGCGTTTTGCCGAGGCCTTTTTGGACTGGCTGCCCCAACAGGACGCCCCGTGGCGGTTGGAAGGCGAACAGCGTCGGGCGTTCATAATGAGCGTATGGCTGCACGACGTGGGCAAATTGACGGTGCCTCTGCACGTCATGGACAAGGCCGACCGTTTAGGGAATGGACTGGAGGAAGTCCGGGAACGCCTGCGCGTGATAGGCCTGCTGAACCGTCTCGCCGAAGCGGAGGGCGATATCGACGCCGCGGAGGTCGCCCGCCGCCGTCAGGAATTGGAGGAAACACGGGAATTTATTGAGCGGATTAACAAGGCGGGCTTTCTCCCTGATGAGGATTTCCAGCGCGTGGACGCGCTCGCGGCGCGTACTTATACGGACGAACACGGCGCTACCTGTCCGTGGATTACCGAAGAGGAGCGCGTGAAACTGTCCATCCGAAAGGGAACGCTGACAACCGCCGAACGGGCAATCATGCAAAGTCACGCCGCCGTAACACAGCGCATTCTCAGCCACATTTCTTTCCCCGATTCCTACAAGAATGTCCCCATGTGGGCGGGCGCGCACCATGAACAACTCAACGGACACGGATACCCCGACGGCCTGACAGCGGACGACATCCCCATAGAAGTGCGGCTGTTGACCATTCTGGACATATTCGAGGCGCTGACGGCGAAAGACCGTCCCTATAAAAAGCCGTTCTCGCCCGAAAGAGCCTTGGCAATCCTACACAGCATGGTCGACGAAGGCGCGGTTGACCGTGACATGCTGTCACTGTTCGAGCAAAGCCGCGCTTGGGAAGGCGTCGTATGACGCTTCCTTATATGGCGTCTCAAAACAGGAAGTTGAGCGCAAAAACTACCGGGCAGACACAACCGCCTCTCTGGTAGTTTGTCCTGTTGTACCGCGCCCGTACTTGACATTTTCCACGTCATAGTATATCCTGAAACGCGGAATATGCCGGAATCCCGGCGTAACAATCATCATATGGAGGGATTTTGTTCATGGCATGGATTGGGACGGCGGAGGAAATCCTGTACGAACTGGTACAGGTCTGCACAATGCTGATGGAACTGTTCGGTATTTGTGTACTAGTGTCCACGGCGGGGCGGTGCTTCTACCGGTGGCTTCGGAAACAGGGGGGAATCCGTCTGACACTGGCGCAGGGAATCGCCCTCGCGCTGGAATTTAAGATGGGCGGAGAGGTACTCCGTACGGTTGTCGTGCGCGAGTGGGCGGAACTGGGCATTCTGGGCGCGATTATCGTACTGCGCGGCGTGCTTACGTTCCTGATTCACTGGGAGATTAAGAACGAGGAAACCGCGTTGGAAAAAGAAAAAGCCGGACTGTACGCCGAAGTCTGACGCGCAACAACACAACAGGAGGAATCACAATGAGTTATCAGGAAGAATACAAGCGTAAACTCACAACCGCCGAGGAGGCTGTAAAAACAGTCAAGAGCGGCGACTGGGTTGACTATGGCTGGTGTGTCTGCACGGCGCGTAAACTCGACGAGGCGCTTGCCAAACGCTGGGAGGAGTTGACAGATGTCAAAATCCGCGGCGGGATTCTGTTGCACCGTCCGGCGGTGTTCGATGTCCCGAACGCGCCGGAACACTTTGTCTTTAACTCGTGGCACATGTCGGGCGTCGAGCGGAAGGCCATCAACGAGGGTCTGGCGTACTATATCCCTATGCGTTATTCGGAATTGCCCGGCTTCTACCGGAACGAAATCGGCTCTCTTGACGTTGCCATGTTCCAAGTCGCCCCCATGGACGAACACGGCTATTTTAACTTCGGCCCCGGCGGGTCTCACCTGCAAGCCGTGTGTGAAGTCGCCAAAAAAATCATCGTGGAAGTCAATCAAAATGTACCGGTATGTCTGGGCGGCTTCGAGCACTGCGTACACATCGACGACGTGGACATGATTGTAGAGGGCGACAACCCGCCCATGGAGGAACTCGGCGGCGCGACGATTCCCTCTGAAATCGACCTCGCGGTAGCGAATTTAGTATTGCCCGAAATCCCCAACGGCGCGTGTCTGCAACTGGGCATTGGCTCCATGCCGAACACCATCGGCAAACTGATTGCCGAGTCCGACTTGAAAGATTTGGGCGTCCATACGGAAATGTACGTCGACGGCTTTGTAGACATGGCCGCCGCCGGGAAACTGACCGGCAAGTGTAAGCCGTTTGACAAGGGGCGTCAGGTCTACGCCTTCGCCGCCGGTACTAAGAAACTCTACGACTATCTGCACAATAACCCCGCCTGTATGGCGGCTCCCGTGGATTACGTCAACAGTATCGCCCGCGTACAGCAGATTGACAACTTTATTTCGATTAACGGCGCGGTGGATGTGGACTTGTACGGGCAGGTCTCGTCGGAATCCAGCGGCACGAAACACATTTCCGGCGCGGGCGGACAGCAGGATTTTGTCATGGGCGCGTATCTGTCCAAGGGCGGCAAGAGTTTTATTTGCATGTCGTCCGCCGTCAAGGACAAGAAAACGGGCGAACTCCGTTCGAGAATCCGCCCCACGCTTCTTGACGGTTCCATTGTCACGGCGACGCGGAGCAATCTGCAATATCTTGTCACGGAGTACGGCAAATTCAGCGTCAAGGGAAAGTCGACATGGGAACGGGCGGAAGGCATTATTTCCCTTGCCCACCCGCAGTTCCGCGACGAACTGATTGCCGCCGCTGAGAAAATGCACATCTGGCGGCGTTCCAACAAGCGTTAAACGCGCCTCTTACGATTACGGAAAGCGTATCTGTGTTATCGAAAAACGCGGATACGCTTTCCGTTATCACGGGAAACAATGTCCGAACCCGCGCTTTGTGATAAGTGTAAACAGGTAACTTGTTTACTTGCGAAAGCGGAAAAGAACACAGACACGCTTTTCATAATCACGGGAGATAGAGTTAAAATCCGCACTTTCCCATTATGAAAACCGCTTGACAGACGGGTTTTTCCCGTTTGTCATTATTTTTTACAAATTTTCCGAAAATGACTCTTGTAATTTTGACTATGCCGTGTTATAATCCTATCGTACGATAGGAAATTCCGGAAACGGAGACGGCGGGACGATAACCCGCCAAGGCAGTTTAGAGAGGAGGTCACACCGCTATGTTCAGCATTGGGGACTACGTCGTGCATCCCCTGCACGGCGCCGGACAGATTGAAGACATTGTGGAAGAGAAGGTCGCCGGCGTCAAAAAGAAATACTACGTGTTTAACATGCCGGCTGGCAGTCTCGTGCTGAAGATTCCCACTTCCAGCGCCGGGACTGTTGGAATCCGAAACGTTATCACGGAGAGCGAGGCCGACGAACTCATGGAGGCTATCCCGGACTTGACCGTCGAGGCCAATTCCAACTGGAACAAGCGCTATCAGGAGAACTTGAACCGCTTGAAAAGCGGGGACTTGTACGAGGTGGCGAAAGTCATTAAGTCGCTCGTACAGCGGGAAAGCCAGCGGGGACTGTCCACCGGGGAGCGGAAAATGCTCTACAACGCAAAGCAGATTATCATTTCGGAAATCGTGGTAGCCAAGCGGGGCGAATATCAGGACGTGGAAAACGTACTCATGGACGCCATGCGGAAAGACCACTAAGCCAACGGAGGAATCAGCGTGTTTCGACTGTTCAGAAAGAAGCGTCCGAAGTGTACGGCGTTAGTCCCGGCGGCGGGAAGCGCCCAGCGCATGAACGGCGTAAACAAACTGTTTCTGCCCCTCTGCGGCGTGCCGGTACTCGTGCGGACGCTGACATCTCTGCAACTGTCCCGCCGCGTCGATGAAATCATTGTCGCCACGCGGGAACAGGACGTTGAGGAGGTGTCCCGCCTCTGTAAAGAGTACGCCGTCACGAAGTGCAAAAAGGTCATCATCGGCGGCGCGACGCGGGAAGCGTCGGTCATGTGTGCCGCCATGGAGGCCAGACGCGACGCAATGCTGTTAGCCGTCCACGACGGGGCGCGCCCGCTCGTGACGCCCGATTTGATAGACCGTACCATAGAGGCGGCGGAACGTTACGGTGCTGTGGCTCCCGCGTTGCCGCTCAAAGACACCATTAAACGTGTCAAAGAGGGCGGGGAAGTCGGTCGTACCCTGAAACGGGACACGCTCCGGGCTGTCCAGACGCCGCAGGTTTTCGACGCCGACCTCCTGAAAGCGTCCCTGCACGCGGCGTTCGAGGCGGGCGCGGAACTCACCGACGACTGTTCCGCCGTCGAGCGTATGGGAAAAGTCGTGTTCCTGATTGACGGCGAGGAGGAGAATTTGAAAATCACAACTCCCGTCGATATGCTCTTTGCCGAAGCGGTGCTTAAGAAACGGATGGGCGGTTCATGACTAATCTTAGAATCGGACACGGCTATGACGTACATCGTGTGGTAACGGGGCGTCCGCTGGTACTCGGCGGCGTGACAGTCCCTTGGGACAGAGGCTTGTTAGGCCATTCCGACGCCGACGTGCTGACACACGCCGTCATGGACGCGCTCTGCGGGGCGTCACACTTGGGCGACATCGGACGCCTGTTTCCCGACACCGACCCGCGTTACGCCGGTATCAGCAGTCTTGTACTGTTGCGGGATGTGCGCGACCGTCTGCGGGAACGCGGCTTTGTGGTGGTCAACGTCGACGCCACGGTGATTGCACAGGCTCCGAAGCTGTCACCGTACCGGGAGGCCATGGAAGGCGCGATTTCGGAGGCGTTAGAAATCCCGCCGGAACGCGTCAATATCAAAGCCACGACGGAAGAACGCCTCGGTTTCACCGGCGACGGCTCAGGAATCGCCGCGCATGCCGTCGCGTTGCTCGAACAAACAGCACTGTAAATCGTTACACAGTTCCTTTTCATCAGGAAACTTTAGAAAAATGACGCGTCCGGCTCAACCGGAACGCGTCATTTTTTTGGGTCACTGAATGCCGACTACCTTGTAGTCCTGCGCTTCCACGGCCTGTTGCAGTACGGCGTCGTCGACGTGCGCGGAGAGCGTGACAACCGCCGTGCCGCTGTCGTGACTGACGACCGCCTTTTCCACTTCCGGCAACGCTTCCAGCGCCTTCTTTACGCGTGCCTCGCAGTGTTCGCACATCATGCCTTCAATGCGCATGGTCTTTCCCATAGCTGATTCCTCCCTTTTGATTTCTGCCGGGGAAACTCCCACTAACGGACTGATTTCCGCCGGGGAAACTCCCTCTGACGGACTGATTTCCACAGGGGACATTGCCCCGGACTGTGCTTTTCTGACGGGCTTGTCGTGCCGACTGTCCCGCATGTTGAACAGATTCAGGCGCAGGGCGTTCGAGACAACACAAAAACTGCTCAAACTCATTGCCGCCGCGCCGAACATCGGATGAAGCGTCACGCCAAACGGTATAAACGCGCCCGCCGCTAACGGAATACCGACGGCGTTGTAAAAGAACGCCCAGAACAGATTTTCATGAATATTCCGCAGTGTGGCGCGGCTCAGGCGAATGGCGGCGGGAACGTCCAAGAGACTGTTTTTCATCAGCACCACGTCGGCGGCGTCAAGGGCGACATCTGTTCCGGCACCGATTGCGATTCCGGTATCGGCACGGGTGAGCGCGGGGGCGTCGTTGATTCCGTCGCCGACCATGGCTACGCGTCCCTGTTCTTTCAAGCGCCGGATTACCGCTTCCTTGCCGTCGGGCAGTACGCCCGCGATTACCTCGTCAACGCCCGTCTGCTTTCCGATTGCGTCGGCGGTACGCTGATTGTCGCCCGTCAGCATGACGACGCGGATACCCATGTTTTGCAGTTCCCGTATGGCTTGCGGACTGTCCGGTTTTATCACGTCGGCAACGGCGATAACGCCCAGCGCTTTTCCGTCGCGGCTGAAATACAGCGGCGTCTTTCCGTCACCGGATAACGTTTCGGCACGGGCTTTCAAAGCCGCGTCCGCGCCGGATAACGTTTTCAAAGCCGCGTCCGCGCCGGTTACAAATTCCGCGTTGCCGCCGCGCAGGGGTACGCCGTCCAGAACGGCGGTCAGACCCTTTCCGGGGATAATCTGAAAGTCCGTGACTTCCGGCACGGAAAGATTTCTCTCCCGCGCCGCCTGTAGTACGGCTTTCGATAACGGGTGTTCGCTATACTGTTCCAGCGCGGCGGCATAGCGTAAGAGTTCCGTTTCCTCCACGCCGTCCGCGGGCAGAAAGTCCGTAACACGCGGTTCCCCCTCCGTGACGGTTCCGGTTTTGTCGAGCGCGACAATCTCCACGCGTCCGGCGGATTCCAGCGCGGCGGCGGTCTTGAATAAGACGCCGTTTTTCGCGCCCATGCCGTTGCCCACCATAATGGCGACGGGCGTCGCCAGTCCCAGCGCACACGGACAGCTAATCACCAGTACGGAAATCCCACGCGCCAGCGCGAAACCGGCTTCACGACCCAAAACAAGCCAAATCAACGTTGTTACGACGGCAATACCAATCACCGTCGGCACAAAGATTCCGGAAATCTTATCGGCGATACGGGCGACAGGGGCTTTTGTGGCGGCGGCGTCCGACACCATGCGGATAATTTGCGACAGCGTGGTATTCTCCCCGACACGCGTGGCGCGACATTTCAGGAACCCCGAACGGTTGACAGTAGCGGCGGAGACGCTATCGCCGGGAACTTTGTCCACGGGGATACTCTCGCCCGTCAGCGCGGCCTCGTCCACGGCACCGCCGCCCTCTGTCACAACGCCGTCCACGGGGATATGTTCCCCCGGACGCACGGTAAATATGTCCCCGGTTTGCACCTGTTCAATGGGGACTTCCGTTTCGACGCCGTTCCGCACAACAACCGCTGTCTGCGGGGAAAGTTTCATCAGACTTTTCAGCGCGTCGGTGGTACGGCCTTTTGACCGCGCTTCCAGCATTTTGCCGACTGTGATGAGTGTCAGAATCATGGCGGCGGATTCAAAGTAAAATTCGTTCATCCAGCCCTCGACCGCTGTCATGTCTCCGCGAACCTGCGCGGCGGTCATGGCGAACAGCGCGAATGTACTGTAGACAAACGCGGCGGCGGAACCCATGGAAACTAACGTATCCATATTCGGCGCGCCGTGCGACAGACTTTGAAAGCCGCTGATGAAAAATTTCTGGTTAATCACCATCACAATGACGGCTAAAAGCAGTTGCGTAAGACCCATGGCGACATGATTTCCGTCGTAGAACGCCGGGAGCGGCCAGCCCCACATATGATGTCCCATGGAGACATACATCAGCGCGGCGAGAAAGCCCAGCGACCAGCAGAGACGGCGTTTCAAACGGGGCGTCTCCTTATCCTCCAGCGCGGCTTCCTCCTCCGACAGCGTGACGACCTTCGCCGCGCCTTTGCGCGACGCGCCATACCCGGCGTTTTCGACGGCGCGGATAATGGCTTCCGGGGCGGCGTCGCCCTCCACGCCCATGGCGTTTGTCAGCAGACTGACCGAAACGCAGGTCACGCCCGGCACGGCGGACACCGCTTTCTCGACGCGTGCACTGCACGCCGCGCAACTCATGCCCGTGACGTTGTACTGCTCCAAAATTTCACTCTCCTGTCATAGTTTCACTGCGCGTCACAACTTCTCAGCCGGACTTTATAGACTGACCGCTATTATAGCGCGTGTTGCCACACAATACAAGCCCGTGACAAGAGAAGTCGACAACAAAATGACGCCGGTAAAAATAAAATTTCTCTTGACAAACGCGGGATTTTGCGCTATGCTGTCACTCATCATCACGAAAACGCGTGGACGGGGAAAGAGCCGCATACAGAAGTTTCAGAGAGCCGCCGGGAGCTGTGAGGCGGTACGGAGTATGTCGGCGTCACTGGCCCCTGAGCGGTTCCGCTGAGACGGCACGCCGTGCCGGTTAGGCGGAAACGGGTTTCCTCACCGTTACCAGAGAGGCGGGATTCAGCCGGATTCCGGGAGCGGACAGGCGAAGCCTGTCAAAAAGAGTGGTACCGCGGGGGACTTTGTACGCCTTCCGTCTCTTTATACGGAGACGGAGGGCGTTTTGTCAGTCCGCAAAACCTGAATTTGGGAGGAGTTTTTATGAAACGCGTAAAGATTTTTGATACCACGCTCCGCGACGGGGAACAGTCGCCGGGTTGCAGTATGAATCTGCCCGAAAAAATCGAAATGGCGAAGCAGTTGGAAAAACTGGGCGTCGACATCATAGAGGCCGGTTTCGCTATCGCGTCCCCGATGGACTTCAAGAGCGTGGAGGCGATTTCCGCCGCCGTGGAAAATTGTACCGTGGCAAGTCTCGCCCGCTGTACCAAAGGCGACATTGACGCCGCGTGGAACGCCGTCAAGGGCGCGAAACATCCCCGGATTCACGTCTTTCTCGCCACCAGTGATATCCACATGCAGTACAAACTCAAAATGACGCGGGAACAGGTCTTGAAACGTATCAGCGATATGACCGCGTACGCGAAAAGTTTCTGTGACGATATCGAGTTCTCCGCCGAGGACGCGTCACGCTCCGACTGGGCGTTTCTCGCGCAGTGCTACACCAACGCCGTCCGCGCCGGTGCCACAACGTTAAACGTGCCGGACACTGTCGGCTACTCCATGCCGCAGGAAATGGCCGCGCTGATAACGTATCTCCGCGAACACGTGGAGGGTATCGAGAACACGGACATTTCCGTACACTGTCACGATGATTTGGGGCTTGCGGTCGCCAACTCGCTTGCCAGCATTCAGGCGGGCGCGACACAGGTGGAATGTACCGTCAACGGAATCGGCGAACGCGCCGGGAATGCCAGTCTGGAAGAACTCGTGATGAATCTCCGCGTACGCAAGGACATTTACGACGCCGATACCGGCGTCAACACGAAACAGATTTACCGGAGCAGTAAACTTTTGAGTAACATTACGGGCGTGGCAATCGCGCCGAGCAAGTCCATTGTCGGGGCGAACGCCTTCGCGCATGAATCGGGCATTCATCAGCACGGCGTAATTTCCAACGCGCAGACGTACGAAATTATGAAGTCAACGGATGTCGGCATTCCGCAGAATACGATGGTTCTGGGCAAGCACTCCGGCAAGCACGCCCTCCGCGAGAAACTCATCTCCATGGGCTACGACCTCGACGACGCCACGCTTGAAAATATCTTTGTACGCTTCAAAGACCTCGCCGACAAGAAAAAGAACATCACCGGCTCTGACTTGGAAGCGCTGGTCTTGCAGGGACAGAACGTCACCCGCACGGGCGGCTCGTGTCATTTGGTCAGCCACGTTATCAACGCCGGAAAGGGCATGCCCAATACGGCCTATGTCAAACTCGAACGCGACGGGGAGGAACTGGAAGAAGTCGCTATCGGTTCCGGCCCCCTCGACGCCGCTTTCAAAGCCGTCGACCGTATGTTAAACATGGATGTCCGTCTCGACAGCTACGGTATCACGGCGCTGACTGACGGGGAGGACGCTATCGGGGAGGCCATTGTGAAAGTGTCCGTCGGCGACAGTGAAAGCTATACCGGGACGGGACTTTCCACGGACATTATTGAATCGTCCATTCGTGCGTACGTCAACGGAATCAACAAACTGATTGAGTCCGGGAACATTTCCTCGACCGCGACCGCCCTGCCCACCGACTGGGGCGAATATGTCTTTGCAAGCGACGTGTATTGATTACGAGAAAGGGGAACACGTATGGAAGGCAACCTTGCCCCCGTGCTGTACGATGAGCCTTGGGAAGAACTCATTGACGGCAAAGTAGTCGCCATGTCCCCCCAGCCTACACTCAATCACAATTCAGTAGTCCTCAATCTCTCACGCATTTTCGGGAACTATCTGCTGGGGAAACCTTGCCGCCCGTTTGGGGATGGCGCAGACCTCTATCTGACGGAAAAAGACCATTTTATCCCCGATTTTATGATTGTCTGTGACAAGGACAAAATTAAACACGGGGGGCGTTATGTGGAAGGCGCACCGGATTTTGTGGTTGAGATTCTTTCGCCGCGAACCTCCCGCAGAGACAAGGGATATAAAAAGGACGTTTACGAGCGTTGCGGCGTCCGGGAATACTGGATTATAAATCCGCTGGCGCGTTCCATTGAGCAATACGTACTGGAAAACGGCGCGTTTACGCTCGGCGACGTGTACTATTACTATCGCCCCTATGAACTGGACGACATGACCGATGAGGAAAAAGCCGAACTTGTCACGGAATTTCGTTGCGCGTTGTTTGAAGATATGGTTGTCCGTCTGGCGGATGTCTTCTACTACGTCGGCGAATGAGGAATAAGGAGGAGTTTTTATGGGAATGACCATGACGCAAAAAATCTTGGCGCAACACGCCGGACTGTCCGAAGTCCGCGCCGGACAACTGATTCAGTCCAAACTTGACCTTGTACTCGGCAACGATATCACGACGCCCGTCGCTATCAACGAGTTCGAGGCCGCCGGATTCGATACCGTCTTTGACAAGTCGAAAATCGCCCTTGTCATGGACCATTTCGTACCCAATAAGGACATTAAAGCCGCCACACAGTGTCAGCAGTGCCGCAACTTCGCCCGCCGTTTCGATATCGACCACTATTACGACGTGGGGACAATGGGCATTGAACACGCCTTACTCCCCGAACAGGGCTTAGTTGCCCCCGGTGAGGCCGTCATTGGCGCGGATTCCCATACCTGCACCTATGGGGCGCTGGGCGCGTTCTCCACGGGCGTCGGCTCCACCGACATGGGCGCGGCTATGGCCACGGGTGAAACGTGGTTCAAAGTCCCCTCGGCGATTCAGGTGCATTTGACGGGCAAACTGCGTCCGTACGTCTCCGGCAAAGACGTGATTCTGACGTTAATCGGCAAGATTGGCGTGGACGGGGCGCGGTATCAGTCACTGGAATTTACGGGGCCGGGCGTCGCGGAACTGTCGATTTACGACCGCCTGACAATTTGCAACATGGCGATTGAGGCCGGCGCGAAAAACGGTATCTTCCCCGTGGACAAAATCACACGGGATTATGTCCGAAACCGCGTCAACCGTCCTTGGAACGCCGTCGAGGCCGACCCCGACGCCGATTATGAGCGTACCATAGAAATCAATCTCGGCGACGTGGACTGTACCGTAGCGTATCCGCACCTGCCCGAAAACGCACACAGTGCGCATGAGGGTTCCGATATCGCCATTGACCAGATTGTGATTGGCTCGTGTACGAATGGACAGTTGCCCGATTTGGCGGCGGCGGCGGCGGTTCTGAAAGGGCGTCACTTGGCACCCGGTATCCGGGGCATTGTGATTCCCGCGACGCCTACCGTGTGGCGCGAAAGTATCCGGCGCGGCTACACTGACATTTTCATGGACGCGGGCTGCACTGTGTCCACGCCGACTTGCGGGCCGTGTCTGGGCGGCTACATGGGCATTCTGGCGAAAGGTGAGCGTTGCGTGTCCACGACGAACCGGAACTTTGTCGGGCGTATGGGACATGTCGAGAGCGAGGTATATTTAGCGTCCCCGGCGACGGCGGCGGCGTCCGGCGTCATGGGACACATCGCACACCCCGACGACCTCCCGCCGGTCAATCCCGTGGGCGCGGGCTTAATGGGCAGTTACCGCCTGTCCGAACAGGACAGCCATACACAGCGGGATAACGGCGGCCTCATGGATTCTTACCACGTCTGACAAGGAGGGCTTCACATGAACGCGAAAGGCACAGTGCACAAGTACGGCGACCACGTTGACACGGATGTTATCATTCCGGCGCGGTATCTCGCCACGCAAGACCCCAAAGAGCTTGCGTCCCACTGCATGGAGGACATTGACAGCGCCTTCCCGGCGAAAGTGCGTGACGGCGACATCATGGTAGCGGGTGCCAACTTCGGTTGCGGCTCGTCCCGCGAACACGCGCCGATTGCTATTAAGGCGTCGGGGGTGTCGTGCGTGATTGCGGCGAGTTTCGCCCGTATTTTCTACCGCAACGCGATTAATATCGGGCTTGCGATTCTGGAATGTCCGGCGGCGTCGAACGCGATTCAGAACGGCGACACGGTGTCGGTCGACTTCAACACGGGTACGATTACCGACGAGACCACCGGCGCGACATTCGAGGCCGAACCGTTCCCGCCGTTCATCCGCGACATGATTGAGAATGGCGGCTTAATGGCGTCCCTGAAAGCCAAGGCAAGCAAAAACTAATGGAAAACGCGTATGTTTCCATAACGCGCTGGTGGCGTGAACGGAACATCCGCACGGAGGCGGCACTGTCGGAGATTTTGAACGGGAACAGCGTTTTGTTCGCGTTCCACTCCGGCAGGCTCGAAAATGAGCGCGTCACGTTCCACGACACCCGCGAAATTTTCGACCATGACGGCGTGTCGAACTACACCGGGGACTTGCGGACGCTCTTTGAAATCCGCAACGCCAAAAGCGCGTACGAGTTCTTTTTAACGGCGTTCGGGGAACGGCGTCCGCTGGACGAGGCGTTTCTGTTGCGTCTGCAAAAGCTCCTGACGCGCAACACCTACGACACCCGCCGCTATCAGTTAGGGGAGCGTCCCGGCGCGTGGAAACTGCACGATTATGTCACGGGACGCCACGAAATCGGGGCGTCACCGGAGGATACGGCGGCGGAAGTCGCGGAACTTCTCGCGGAACTGCGCGACATTCCGCCGTGTTTCCCGACAGAAACCGTGTCGCCGTCGCTGACGCCGGACAAGATTTTGACCGCCGCCGCGTACTTTCACGCGAAACTGGAAAATATTCATCCGTTCGCGGACGGCAACGGACGCACCGGACGACTTGCCATGAATTACTTTCTGGTGACGCGGGACTGTCCGCCGATTGTGATACACGAGGAGGAACGCGCCGCCTATTACGCGGCGCTGGAGGCGTGGGACACGGCACAGAATTTAGAGCCAATGCGGGACTTTCTGACGGCGCAAACTGTCAGGACATGGGGCGGACGCGTCACGACACCGGAAACTCCCGCTTCCCCGCGCCTGTGTGATTTCCTCTGACGGCGCTATCTATTCTTCCCGTGTGTGTGTCGAGGGGAAAGGAGGTGTAAGCCTATGCAAGAGGATACCAAGCCTAAAAATGATATTCAGGATAAAGAGCCGAAAAAGCCCTTTAGCCGTTCGGAATATCACGGCGTCATTACGTCTTACGCTGGTTTGGCGCTGTCGCTGATTGCGATTATTCTGTCTGTCATTACGATGTACCAGTCTCACGCTATGCAAACCCGCGAAATCGTGCAGATTTTGCGGGCAGAGGACGACGGATATTATCATTTTGACGGCGAAACGCTGTTCAAAAACTATCAGGTGACGGTAGCGAACAATTCCGCGATTCCTGTCAGCGTTGTGGAAATCACAGTGGAGCGTGACGGCGAAGCACGAACGTTTGAAATTTCGGATTTGCCGGACATTTTGCCGTTGAATATGGACGCAAATCATACGGAAATGATTACAATTCCGTGGGAAATTGAACTTTCGGCAGAAAATGCGCAGGAAATTAAACGGGTGTTCACACAGGATTCCAGCAAAGAATCTGAAGAAAAACCATTTAAGCCGGATACCATCTACCCGTCCAGAGGCACTATCCTTGAATTAGATGATATATCGGATACAAGCCCCAAAAATGAAGATACCCTTTCCGATAACATTTGGGCGGGTAATTGTTACGGTATGCTGGTAATTACCGGAGACACTATTTCTGATAACCATTGGTTTGGTAATTGTTACAGTATGACAACGAGTAGGGACATTCTCTTTTCTGCGAAATTTCAAGAGATTCCATTCTCTGTCACGGTTTTCACATCCAAAAATCACCAATTTTCTTGGATGGGAAACGACCAGAAACCGGACGCCCAGCAATGGGAAAATGAGGGTGCTTGGGTAACGCGTCATATTAGAGTATCAACACTCAATGACTTTATAGAGGCACTGAAAGCCGCTCAAGCCCGTAATTCGGATTCAAGCGAAACATCAGATGTAGATTGAAAATTGCACTCAGGAGGAAAACTAATGGAAAAGACAATTGCCGTTATTCGCGGGGACGGAATCGGCCCGGAGATTATCGGGGAGGCGCTCGCCGTTCTCGACACCGTGGCGGAGAAGTTCGGACACAAATTCACGTATCAGGAAGCGCCCATGGGCGGCAACGCTATTGACCGTTTCGGAGTGCCTCTGCCCGACGAAAGCCTGCAAACCTGTCTCAACGCCGACAGCGTACTGTTAGGCGCGGTCGGCGGCCCCAAGTGGGACGCCCAGCCGTCGGAAAACCGTCCGGAACGCGGCTTACTGAAACTGCGCGGCGGTATGAAGCTCTACACAAATCTGCGTCCGGCGAAAGTGTTTCCCGAACTCGCCGCCGCGTGTCCACTGCGTACGGATATCGCCGCGAAAGGTATTGACTTCGTAGTCGTGCGGGAGTTAATCGGCGGCGTGTACTTCGGAGAGCATAAGACATTCGACGAGAACGGCGAACAGAAAGCCGTTGATGTCATGTCCTACACCGAACACGAGATAAAGCGCGTGGCGCGTGTGGCGTTCGAGTTGGCGCGGAAGCGCCGGAAGCGCGTCACGTCCGTGGACAAGGCCAACGTACTGGACACGTCGCGCCTGTGGCGTCGGGTGGTGTCCGAACTCGCGGCGGAGTATCCCGATGTGGAACTGCTTCACATGTACGTCGACAACGCCGCCATGCAGATGGTACGCGACCCCAGTCAGTTTGACGTGATTGTGACGGAAAATCTGTTCGGCGACATTCTCTCCGACGAGGCCAGCCAGATTACGGGGTCAATCGGGATGAATCCGTCGTCGAGTATGGGCGACGGCACACGCGGACTGTACGAGCCGATTCACGGTTCCGCGCCCGATATCGCCGGACAGGACAAGGCCAACCCGATTGCGACAATTTTGTCTGTGGCAATGATGTTGCGCAACAGCTTCGGCATGTCGGCGGAGGCCGACGCCATTGAAAACGCCGTGGACGCCGTATTAAAAGCGGGCTACCGTTGCGGCGATATCGCCCGGCGCGGGGAACCTGTCATCGGGTGTAAGGAAATGGGACGCCGTATCCGCGAGGCCATTTGAAGTCCCGCAAATGATAACGGGAACCGTCCGCGTAACGTCGCGGACGGTTCCTGTCAGGAATTTGAGAAAGGAATACGCGGAATGGCAACAATTTTCGACATATGGCAGATTACGCCGGAGGAATTGACAAACATCATCAACGAAAATCCCTCACTGCGCGGTTTTCTGTTTGGCTATGTCAGCGAGTACAAAGCCCGGTCTCTCTTTAAGGGACACCCCGGCATTGAACATCTGACCAAGTACGACGACCACGACAGAAAAAGCAAAGGAGACATTTCTTTCCTGTACAAAGGGAAAGAGTTCAAAATTGAGGCCAAGTCCCTGCAAACCAATTCTGTCATAGAACTGGGTTCAGACAAATGGCGCGGAAAATTTCAGTGTGACGCCAGCGACAGACGGGACATCCGGCTTCCCAACGGACACATGGTCAATACCACTTGTCTTGCCGTGGGCGAATTTGACATTGTGGCGGTCAGTCTGTACGCGTTCGGGGAACAATGGCGCTTTGCTTTCGCCAAAAACAGTGACCTGCCACATCCGGGAGAACGTTCCAGAAACGTCGCCCCGGAGGACAGAATTTATCTCATCAAAACATTGATTGACATTACGTGGCCTCTGAAAGCGCCCTTTACCACGGACGTGTATTCCCTGATGGATGAAATGCTCTAATTCTTCTTGCGGAACACGAGAAAATAAGAGTGATTTTTCCTCGCGTGTACCTGTTTCGTCAATGTGGAGATGTTAGGCCGGTTGTGCCGAATCATGACGAACAAATCTTCCACTAAGAAACCGTGCCGCGTGTACTCGTTGATGATTTCCACATGGGTCAGATGCTGCCTGTTCGCGCTGACTTCGTCCTGACACTTCACAATCAGAATGCCCTTGTTTTTCAAGACGCGCAGAGCTTCCTTTCCGGCGGAATAGTACATATCCAGCACGGCGTCATGATATTTCGGCGTTTGTTCCTGTCGCGGGGAAATGCTTCCGTCCGAATACGCTTCGCGGAACGAGGAAAATGTGCCGTGTCCGGCTAAATGGTCACGACTGCGGCGGTAGAAGCCTTCCATATAAGGCGGGTCCATGACAACGCAGTCCATGGACTCGTTTTCATATGGCAGGTTCCGGCAGTCAATCCCGGTTTTGATGTCCGAACAGTAAAGGCGGTAATCGTCTTTCTGTACCTGTTTCCAAAAAACGCCCTTTCCGTATGTCACATCCGCGATTTTGGAACCAATCGGAACGTAGAGAGAAAGAATCAACGGAAATATTTCCTCGTTATTGCGGAGGTAGGCGGAAAAAATCAAGTCCGTGGACGAAGTACCGGTCACAATTCGTTTCTTTTCTGCCATGCCACACCTCATATATGTTCCATGACGTTTTCCACGTTGCATTCCAAGCAGGTGCAAATACGGTCGATAATGTCCATGGATACCGTTTCGCCGCGTGACATTTTGTCCATTGTGGATTTTGAAATACCCGCGGTCATCATGAGCTGTTTTTTTGTCCACTCCCTGTCAATCAATAACTTCCAGAGCGGCTTATAGGAAAATGCCATCACAGTCACCACCTTTTTGAGATTATAATATAAAAGTATGTAGATGTCAATACTTTTATAGTGTAAAATCAAAAGAACCTCTTGCAACTTCCCCGAATTTCGTGACAGTGACTGTCTCCACAATACTTCACAAGGTGCCGGATACAGTTTGAATCGGACAAAAAGCGACAGGCGGAACCCGGTCGGGGTTCCGCCTGCCTGTATTGTAGAAGGAGGGAGAAAACGCATCGGGCTGGGAGTGACCCTCTGCATGTTGAACAGTATAGCGGGGAAATTTTGCGAAAATATGACCGCCTTATGAACAAACTGTAAACTTCACCGGGAATTTGTGAACAGACTGTAAATTAGTGGAATTTCCGGCTTTCCGCCACGGCGAGTTGGTCACAACGGTTATTGTAAGGGTTGTCGGCGTGACCGCGCACCCAGTGACAACGTACGTCGTGGACTTCCACGAGATTTAGAAGCGTCTCCCACAAGTCGGGATTCAGCGCGGCGTCGGACTTGTTCCGCTTCCAGCCGTTACGCCGCCAGCGTGCCGCCCAGCCCTTTTCCAGCGCGTCCAACACGTAACGGCTATCGGAGTACAATTCCACGGTACACGGCTCCTTGAGCGCCGAGAGTGCGGAAATTATCGCGGTCAACTCCATGCGGTTGTTAGTCGTGGACGCTTCGCCGCCTGACAATTCCCGCCGGTGTTCGCCGTACATCAGGATTGCCGCCCAGCCGCCCGGCCCCGGATTCCCCGAACACGCGCCGTCCGTGTAGACTGTAACAGATTTCATGTCGGCGCGTCCCCGTCGTCGACGCGTTCCGCCCCGTGGTACCCGTACGGCGTACGCACGGCGTAGACAACGCGGGTGTCGGAAATGCGGTCGTGCAAAGCGCGTTTCTCGCGGTCGGGGATTATCATAAAGTAGCCAATCATGAGCAGTGTCATGGACAGGTAACGCCCGAACACTTCCCGGAGAACCGTTTGCCAGAGGGTCAAGTGTCCAGGTTTGGCGCTGATGACTTCCAGTTTGAGTATCATTTTCCCGACGGTCGCGCCCTGAGACCATGTCATGGCGATAAAGTAGAGCGTGGGCAGAAGATAGTTTGCGATATCGAGCGGGGAGTAGCGGAAGAATACCGCCCGCGTCAGCGGCCCGCCGACAGCGCGGAGCGCTTGGAGAATCGCCATCGGCACGGATATTACAAGCATGTCGAGCAGCCACGCGAAGAAGCGTACCGCGAAACCGGCGTAACAGACATTATCCCGCATAGTACATTAACGCCCCATTTCTTTTGTCGGCGGTGAGTTCCCGGAAGAGCTCAAGGTCGGATTTCGGACGGAGCGCGGCGGCGCGGGAAAACAGTACCGTGAACAGGTTCGACGACGCCCGCGCCGGGATATAGATTTCGGCGTCCGGTTCGAGACCGGCCTTTTCCAGAATGGCCTTGAAGGCGTCCTCCTCCCCGGCGATATGGTCAATTAAGCCGGTGTCAAGTGCCTGCTGAGCGGTGTAAATGCGTCCGTCTGCGAGTTCCAGCACGCGGTCACGTTCGAGTTTACGCCCGGCGGTCACGATGTCCACGAACTGCGTATAGGCCTCGTTGACCATCGACTGGAAGATACCGCGCTGTTCGTCGGTCATGGGTTCCCACGCCGAACCCATGGCCTTGTTGCGCCCGGATGTAATGTCGACTTCCTTGACGCCGATTTTCTCTGACAGTCCCTCGTAGTTCAACAGGGAAATGATGACGCCGATAGAGCCTGTCCACGCGTTGCGGTTGGCGTAAATTTCATTGGCGGCCATGGAGATATAGTAGCCGCCGGAACAGGCCTCGGAGGCAAAGTAGGCGTAAATCGGGCGCGACGTTTTCTCCCGGTACTGCATGAGTTTGAGATACATTTCGTCGCTCTCGTAGACGGTGCCGCCGGGAGTGTCGCAGTAGAGCAGAATGCCCTTGTTCTGGTCGTCGTCCATGAGGGCGTCCACGAGGTTCATGTACAGGTCGTGGTCGTAGCCGCCGGGAACTGTGAAGGGGTCGCCGGACGAGGGCATAATCGTGCCGGACACGTCAATCCGGGCGAGAAAGGGCTTTGACGGAAAGTCGCTGAAATCCATATCCGCGCCGGAGTTCAGGAGCGACGAAAAGCCGCTGACGGATTCCACACGCGTCACAAAGTTGTCATTGACGGTGTTCGCGGACTGGACGCCTAAGTAAGCCGTGGCGGCGAACAGGGCGATTGCCGCGACCACCGCGGCAAATTGTTTGAAGTTCATAAATAAAGTTCCTCCATAGCGGGAAAATTCTCTTCCTTGGAACACATTCCAAAGCTCCCCCTCCGTCGCTACGCGACACCTCCCCCGCCGTGCGGGGGAGGCGGAAAGTCCGACATTTCCTGTGAAATCGTCGCGTTTTTCTTGTCGGCAGTCCCGCGAAGCCCTCCCCGTGTGCGGGCAGGGTGGCGCAACGCGCCGGGTGGGGCGATTTTGGATAATGTTCCCGTGTCATTACTTCTTGGAGCGGGAGAGGGATTCCCGGTTCAATCTTTGCGGGGAATATCGGTGGAGACGGGCGGGAGTTCCTCCGGGGGGTCGAGTTCCGACGACGCCAGCGCCATGGAAATTAACTGGTCTCCGTCCTCCCGGAACCGCATCACGATAACGCCCTGTGTGGCGCGTCCGGCGGTCTTGATACGCTGTACGGCAGTCCGAAGCAAGTTTCCGTTGCGGGACATGAGAAGCATATCCTCCGAGCCGTCCACAACGCGCACACCGACAATTTTGCCGGTCTTATTGGTCACGGTGTAGTTGCGGACGCCGTAGCCGCCACGCGCCGTCAGGCGGTAGTCCTCGACGGGGGAACGCTTGCCGAAACCGTTTTCCGTGACGGAAAGCACGGTCATACCGGGCGGGGCGCAGTCCGCGCCGACAACGTAATCCCCGTCCCGGAGTTTGATACCGCGTACGCCGACGGCGGTACGTCCCATGGGACGTACTTCCGATTCCGGGAAACATACGGCCTGTCCGTCGTGGGAGGCAATCAAAAGATTCTGGTTGCCGTCCGTCTCCCGGACAGCTATCAGGCGGTCGCCCTCGTCTAAAACCAATGCCCGGATACCGTGATTCCGCACATTGCGGAGTGTCTCCACGGGCAGACGCTTCACCGTGCCGTTGCGCGTCGCCATGAACAGGAAACGGCAGTGCAGGTCGTCAATATTTTTCGTGTGAATCATGGTCTGTACGCGTTCGCCGGTCTCGACGGGCAGAATGTTTACGACGGCGGCACCCTTGGCGGCCTTGCCGGATTCGGGTATCTGGTAGCCCTTTTTCCGGTAGACTTTGCCGGTGTCGGTGAAGAAGAAGATAAAGTCATGGGTGGACGCCGTGAAAACGTCCGTCACAACGTCCTCTTCGCGGGTCGTGATTCCACGGCGTCCCATGCCGCCGCGTGACTGTCCGGCGTACTCGCTGACGGGTGTCCGCTTGATGTACCCGGCTTCCGTCAGCGTGAAGACGCATTCTTCCTCCTCGATTAAATCCTCAATGTCAAGGTCGTCCTCGACATCCTGTATCTCGGTCATACGGTCGTCGCCGAACCGCCCCGAAATGGCAATCAGTTCTTCTTTGAGAATTTGCCGCACGAGTGCCGGGTCAGCTAATACCCGCTGGAAATAGGCAATTTGTTCTTCCAGTTCCTGATACTCGGTTTCGAGTTTTTCCCGGTTGAGGCCTTGCAGGGAAATCAGACGCATGTCACAAATGGCCTGTGCCTGTATTTCATCGAGTTGGAAGCGTTCCATTAAGTTGTCACGGGCGTTGTCGTAACTGCTCCGAATAATGCGGATAACCTCATCAATGTTACTCTGCGCGATAAGCAGGCCTTCTAACAGGTGCGCCCGTTCCTGTGCCTTGGCTAAATCGTGGCGCGTCCGGCGCGTGATGACTTCTTCCTGAAACGTCAGATACTCGTCGATGATGTGCCGCAAGGACAGAATGCGGGGCTGTTTCTGATTGTCGACGAGCGCCAGCAGAATCACGGCAAAACTTGACTGTAGCGCCGTCTGCGCGAACAGGCGATTTAACACTACTTGCGGATTAGCGTCCTTTTTGAGTTCGATAACGATTCTCATGCCGTTACGGTCGGTCTCATCGCGCAAGTCGGAAATGCCCTCCAAACGCTTGTCCTTGACCTGTTCGGCGATATTGCGTATGAGTTGCCGCTTGTTGACCTGATACGGAAGCTCCGTAATGACAATCCGTGTGCGGTCGCGCCCGAACTCCTCGAACTCGTGCCGGGCGCGGATTAAAATCCGTCCGCGTCCGGTGGCGTAGGCGGCACGTATTCCGCTCCGCCCCATGATAATGCCGCGTGTGGGGAAGTCGGGGCCTTTGATATGCTGCATGAGGTCGGATAACGTGGCGTCGGGGTTGTCGAGTACGCAGATACACGCCCCGATAACCTCCCGTAAGTTATGCGGCGGAATATTTGTCGCCATGCCCACGGCGATTCCCGACGAGCCGTTTACCAGCAGATTCGGGAAACGTGCCGGGAGTACACGCGGTTCCTTGCGGTTTTCGTCAAAATTGGGGTCCCAGTCGACGGTATCACGGTCGATGTCGCGGAGCATTTCGTTCGAGATTTTGGAAAGGCGGGCTTCAGTATAACGGTAGGCGGCGGGCGGGTCGCCGTCCACGGAACCAAAGTTCCCGTGACCGTCCACGAGCATGTATCTCATGGAAAAATCCTGCGCGAGCCGTACCATGGCGTCATACACCGACGCGTCCCCGTGCGGGTGATACTTGCCGAGAACTTCGCCGACAGTCGTCGCGGACTTGCGGAACGGCTTGTCGGAAGTCAGCCCGTCCTCGTACATCGCGTACAGAATGCGGCGGTGTACGGGTTTCAAGCCGTCCCGGACATCGGGCAGGGCGCGGCCTACAATGACGCTCATGGCATACTCAATGTAGGATTTTTCCATCTCGTCCACCAGCCGGGACTCCGTAATGACTTGATTGGGGAACGAAATGTCCTCCGGTTGATAGTCTCTGTTATGCGCCATTGTTAGTCTCCTTGCGTTAGGACAGTTTCTCCGAGAGCAAGTCTAAAATCTTCTGGTCCCGGATATCGAGAAACGCGTGTCCGCAACAGACACACAAAAGCATGGTACCCATGCAATAGGAAAACCAGCTTTTACGCGACGCCGCCGAACAGAGCGTCAGCAGGCCAAGGACGCCCTCCGCCGCGCTGAACGCCGCCATAGGCCGTACGCGCCGGAAAAACTCAATTTGGGCGCGTTGCTTTTCGGCGCTGACAGCGGAGTGCAACAGGCGTCCGAGCAAATCTTTCGGGGCTTTCAGGACGTTCATTCCGCGTCCTCCTGTGCGGGCGCGGCTTCTTCGGCCTTGGTATCGGCGGCGGCCTTCACGGCTTCGGCGGCGGTTTTGACGGCCTCCGCGGCGGTCTTGACAGCTTCGGCGGCGGCGGGGACTTCCTCCGCGCTTTCTTCGGCTTCGTCCCCGTCGGCGTCGGCTTCTTCGTCGTCAAGTTCGGTATCCTCGCCCGTAAGCCAGTTATAGGCGCACACGCACAGAAGCGCGATACTCGCCAGCGCGGTCACAAGTCCGAACGCCACGGACAGCGTTTTCCGCTTACGGGTACCGTCGGCAAGTTCGGCACTGCCGATGAGAAGTCCCGTGATTCCGATAATCAGTTTTGCAAAGCAATCAGACATGGGTAAAACCTCCCGAAACATGAAATTATAGCGAACCGCGCCGGAGCGCGGAAAGCGGACGGGGTGTCAGATATCAATATTGACCGCGTACATGGCGTTACGTTCAATCCATTCCTTGCGCGGCTCGACCTGTTCGCCCATAAGGATTGTAAACACCTCGTCGGCGCGGACAGCGTCGTCTAACGTGATACGGCGCAGAGAACGGCGTTCGGGGTCCATGGTGGTTTCCCAAAGCTCGTGGGGGTCCATCTCGCCGAGACCTTTGAAGCGATTGATTTCCACTTTCGTGTTAGGATTGCCGCCGCGCAGTTCGGCGCTTACGCGGTCGCGTTCGGCGTCGGAGTACGCCACGCGGACAGTCTTACCGCGTGTGAGCTTGTACAACGGCGGCACCGCCGAGTAGACGTAGCCGCGTTCAATCAGGGGCCGCATGTAGCGGAAAAAGAACGTCAGAAGCAGTGTCCGAATATGCGCGCCGTCTACATCGGCGTCCGCCATGATGATGATTTTGTGATAGCGGAGCTTGTCAATGTTGAACTCGTTCCCGATACCCGCGCCCAGCGCGACTATCATCGGGTAAAGTTTGTCATTGCCGTAAATCTTATCGGCGCGGGCTTTCTCGACGTTCAACATTTTGCCCCACATGGACAAAATCGCCTGAAAGCGGGAGTCACGCCCCTGAATCGCCGAACCGGCCGCCGAATCGCCCTCCACAATGTAGATTTCGCACAGGGACGGGTCACGCTCGTTGCAGTCCTGTAACTTGTCGGGCATTTGCCCGGATTCAAGGCCGGTTTTGCGGCGGATAGATTCCCGTGCCTTTTTGGCGGCCTCGCGGGCGCGACTGGCGGTCATGGCCTTGTCGACAATCGCCCGCGCCGTCTGCGGGTTCTCCTCCAGAAACACTTCCAGCTTTTCGGACACCATCGCGTTGACAAGCGTCCGAATTTCGGAGTTGCCGAGTTTGGACTTTGTCTGTCCCTCAAACTGTGCTTCGGTCAATTTCACGGATATGACACATGTCAAGCCCTCGCGGCAGTCCTCGCCCGATACCTTTTCGTCGTCTTTGAGCAGTTTCATTTTGTGTCCGTAGGCGTTCAGGACGGATGTCAGAGCGCGTTTGAAACCTTCCTCGTGCATGCCGCCTTCGGGCGTGTGGACGTTGTTGGCGAACGAGAAAATAGTCTCGTTGTAACCGTCGTGGTACTGCATAGCGATTTCGGCGACGGAATCTCCGCGCTGGGCGGTCATGTAGATGACTTCCGGGTGCAACGGGTCACGGTTCTTGTTGAGCCACGTCACAAACTCCCGGATTCCGCCACGGTAGCACATGGAATGCTCCTGTTCGACACCCGGACGGGCGTCGACCGTGCGAATTTGGAGGCCGGCCGTTAAAAACGCTTCCTCCCGCATGCGCGTGCGGAGAATGTCGTAATCGTAGACGGTATCCTCAAAAATTTCGGGGTCTGGCTTGAATGTGACGGTTGTCCCCGTGCGGTCAGTCGTGCCGACGACTGTCAGCGGTTCGACGACTTCCCCGCGCCGGAACTTCATTTCGTAAATACTGCCGTCACGGTGAACTTGCACGGTCAGCCACTCCGAAAGCGCGTTGACCACCGACGCGCCGACGCCGTGCAGGCCGCCGGAGACCTTGTAGCCGCCGCCGCCGAACTTCCCCCCGGCGTGCAGGACGGTATAGACGACTTCCAGCGCGGGGCGTCCGGTCTGGGCTTGGATGTCGACGGGGATTCCGCGCCCGTTGTCGGTGACGGTAATTGTGTCGCCGTCGTTGATTTGCACGAGGATTTCCGTGCAGAACCCGGCAAGCGCCTCGTCTACGCAGTTGTCCACGATTTCATAGACAAGGTGGTGCAGACCGCTGGACGACGTGGAGCCGATATACATGCCGGGACGTTTCCGGACAGCTTGGAGGCCTTCAAGAACCTGAATTTCCGAGGCGTCATAAGTGGTTGACGGGGCGTTTGTGACTTCCATTGTGGAGTTCCTTTCTACGGACGGCATAGCGTTTGTATCATGGTCATTGTACCACACTTTCCGGGAAAACAAAAGCGTATTTTACGATTTGACGCGAAATTTTTGAGAAGCGAGAAAATACCGTGTCCGGGCATTCACGCCGCCGCCGTGATTCGATACCCCTATTATACACGAAAACCGGGCGAATGTAAATAAAAAAAATTGCGCGTCCACAAATATTTTGTGCAACAGGCAATTTCCGCGCAAACACGAAATGTCCGCCGTGCGGCGGACATGTTCACGCGTTGTTACAGTTCCGGCATGGCGTCGACTTCCGCCCAGTCGTCGGACAGTTCCGGCGTCTGTCTGACGGCGCGTTCCAAACTTGGAAGCGTCAACACAAGACGTATCGCCCACGGGGGCATTGTCACCGATAACGGCGGCTCGTCCAGCAGTACAAACGCCGTCTCGTACGGCGGACGCTTTGACGGATAGACCCCCATGCCGTCTGTGAAGTACACCAGTCCCCGCAGACTGTGGAACACGCCTTCTTTCCGCAACTGCTCCACGTACTCGAACACCGGTCGAAAGTCCGTGGCGCTCCCGCCCGATAACTGGAACTGTTCCATACATGTTTTCAGTTCGTCCAGACTGTGTATCGGCGTGTCGGCGCGGATTTGGTCGTCACATTGCAAAATACGGATGTTGACTTTCCGGGTGAAAGTCCCCGTACTCCGCAAAATGGCGTACGTACAAGCCAGAAATTCCCGCACGAGTTCGCCGGATGTCGACATGGACGTGTCAACGGCTATGACAAAGTCCTCAATACGGCGCTCCTCGCGGGTCTCGACAGGCTCTACAAGCGGCAGATTCCCGTACAGCCGAAGTCCGTACGTGTAAAACACAGGGTCGAAGGCGTTGCCGTCCAGCGACACCACCTCACGCGGCACCGCGAAGCGTCGCAGAAATGCCCGGTAGTCGATATCGTCCCGCACCGCCGCCTTGACCTGTTCTAACACGGTCTCGCCGCCCGTGGCCTGTCCGGCAAGGACTGTCTCCATGGCGGTCTGTGTCTTTTCGGACAACTCTTTCCAGTGTTCGTCCTGTTTCGTGGCGTTGTCGCGCTCCCAAAGGTCGTGTTCATCGACAAAGAACTGTTTCCGCAGGGTACCCAACTCGAACTCCGACAGGTTCCGGCGCAACAAATGACGGTAAATCCCCTCCGCGGTCAGCACTTTCATTTCCCGCTGACATTCGCCGTAAAACTTCCGCCGCGCCGGGGCTTGCGTCGTACGCAGACAGCCATAGTCGAGCGCGTCCAGCACGCTTTCGACCGCCGCGTCACAGGCCAAGTCCCACAGTTCCGCGACTTTCCCGCGACGCTTGCCGAGGTGCCGCAACATACAGTGTAAGACGATATGCAGATAAGCCCGGTTGACCAGAACCGGGCTTCTTAAATAGCGGTCAGCCAGATACGGCGCGTGATAATGTAATGTTTCGCCGTCCGTGGCAAGCGACAGCGTGTCGCCGGGCGCGAACAACAACGCGCACAGCGCCGCGTCGAGATACGGCAGATTCATGTACAGCTCATTCCGCGCCGAAAATAACAGTTCTTCCCCGACAGATTCCAATGTCTGTTCCATAATTCCCCCATTATAGCGCGAAGCGCGACGTATCCCGCAAGGGAAAACGCTTGCGCTGTTCGTCCAGCAGAAACGCGACGGCTTCCGTTTGCCCCTGTTCGCGGGCGATTGCGCACACGTCCGACAGCGCCTCACGCCCCGGCGACGTACTCCGTACCAGAAACGCAAGTCCGGCGCTGTCACGCTCCGACAACCGCCACGCCGCCGCTTCCCGGAAATGTTCCCCAAGAAACGCCGTGTAATGTTCGCGTGCGGTGTCCGACAATTCCTCCGGGTATCGCACACGCCACCACGCCAGACGGTACGCGGTATCCGTGTCCATGACCCCACACGACTTCCGCCACAGCGCGTCGTACTCCGAAAAAATTATGCGGCGCTCCCGGAAACAGTGATGATACGGGTATCCGACGCCCTCTATCACGTAGTCGAAGTGATGAGCCGGACAGTTTTCCTCGTAGCTCTCGCGGAACTCCGGGAAAATCAGCCGGAACAGGGGTTCCGATACCGTACGCGACACAGTAATATCAAGTTCCCGGTTGAGTTCCCCGGCGAAGTACGCCAGCGCGCCGCCGTCGGCGTCAGGCCGCACAATCTCCACGCGTTCCAGCGAACGGCAGTTGACCAGTACGCCGCTCCCCCAGCGCGTCACATTGTCCCACAGGCACAGCCGCGACAGGGCACGGCAGTTGTAGAGCGCGTAATCGCCCACGCGGCGCAGTCCGGGCGGCAGTCGCAACGCCTCCAACGACTGATTGTCCCACGCGCCCGCGCCCGCGCCGCACTCAATACGCACCTGTTCCCCCGCGACTTCCGGCGCGTCCGGCGACATTGCCCGCGCTCCCAGTCCGACGATTGGAACGCCCCACAGCGTGTCCGGCAACGCCGCCCGCGTGTCGCATGTCCGACACCGTAAGAGCGTTACGCCGTCGGGGTCACGCCGCGCCGTCAGTGTCCAGTTGCTTTCCCCGTTGAATGTCTCCACGCGCCGCCTCCTTGTACGTTTTCCGCGCAATCATACCACGCCGCGCCGCGAAAATCAACCGTTCAACAAAAAATTCCCCCGGAAAGCTCCGGGGGAACGTGTTATTCCCGGTTCTCCATCGGGACATACGAGCGGTGTTCCTCGACGCACTCATAGCGCGGACGAATCAGCTTGCCGCCGACACTTAATTCCTCCATACGGTGGGCGCTCCACCCGGCGATACGGGCGATTGCGAACAGCGGCGTATACAAGGCCGTGGGCAGTCCGAGCATTTCGTAGACAAAGCCACTGTAGAAGTCAATATTCGTCGAGAGAGCTTTCTTGTGCTGACGCTCTTTCAGGAGCGCTTTCCCGACGGATTCCACTTTCTGGTAAAGCGCAAGTTCTTTGTCGCGTCCCTTCTCCGCCGCCAGACGCCGCACGTACTCCCGGAACACCTCACAGCGCGGGTCGGACTTCGTATAGACCGCGTGTCCGAGACCGTAAATCAGGCCGCTTTTGTCGAACGCGTCCCGGTTGAGCATGCGCGTCAGATAGTCCCGGATACAGTCCTCGTCTGACCAGTCTTGCACGTTTTCCTTGATATCGTCCATCATCATCATGACTTTACTGTTTGCGCCGCCGTGGCGGGGGCCTTTCAGCGACGCCATTGCCGCCGCCATAGCCGAGTAGGTGTCCGTACCCGACGACGTGACAACGTGGTTTGTGAATGTGGAGTTGTTGCCGCCGCCGTGGTCGGCGTGGAGTACGAGCGCGACATCTAATGTCCGCGCCTCCAAGTCGGTGTAACTTCTGTCCTCGCGCAGAAGCCGAAGGAAGTTCTCCGCCGTGGAAAGTTCCGGCAACGGAACGTGAATGAACAGGCTTTCGCCCTGTACGTACCGCCACGCCTGATAGGCGTAAATCGCCAGTACGGGCATATTGGCAATGAGTTGCAGCGACTGCCGCAGGACGTTTTCAAGGCCGATGTCGTTGGGGTTGTCGTCGTAGCAGAAAAGTGTCAGAATACCGCGTTGCATGGTGTTCATGAGGTCGCCCGTTGGGGCTTTCATGATAACGTCGCGGAAAAAGTTCGTCGGGAGTGTGCGGTAGGAAGCGAGTTGTCCGCAGAAGTCCTCCAATTGTGCGTGGCTGGGCAGTTCGCCGAACAGAAGCAGATATGCGGCCTCCTCGAACGCGAACCGCGTCGAACCCTCGACGATTTTCCGGCAGTCAATGCCCCGGTAGAACAGCGTACCCTCGACAGGGGATATCATCTCATGTCCGCGGTCGCCCCGGACGGTGTACGACTGGATTTCGGCGACGCGGGTCAGTCCCGTTAAGACGCCGCGTCCGTCCTCGTTGCGGAGTCCGCGCTTGACGTTGTACTCTTTGTAGAGTTTGGGGTCGATGTAGTTTTTCTTCTCCCACTGCTCTTTCAATGACAGAATGGCGGGTGTAATTTTGGAATAGGCGTTTTCCTCCGTGCGAACCATAACCGGAACCTCCTTGCGGTGCAATCACGGATTGCAATTTTAGCACAAGCAACTTGCGTTTTCAACGGCAATCTGTGGGAAATTTCCGGTCATAGGTTGCGCGTTTTGCATGATTCCATGAAACATCCTGCATTTTCACATATCGCCGCCGCTGACACGCACTTCCGGCACCTGTTCAAAGCCCTCCATACGGATTCCGCACCAGCCGCAGACAAGCGCCGTTTCGCCCTTCCAACAGGTCAATTTCCCGCATTTGCCGCACTGTACCAGATTTTTCGCGCCGCAGTACGGACAGCCGGGGTAGTCGGGCTCATAGCGCAGACTGCCACGAATTTGCATGCGGTCGTAACCTTCGGATTTGGCCTGACGTTCGTTGACCGGGAATGCCCAATTCCGCCGCCAGTCACCGTCGGACATTTTCTGTGTGCGCATGCCGTACAGTTGCCCGTTGTCGGGACACCGCGCCAGTATGACCGTCGCTTCCATGCTGTCACGCTCCTTTACGCGTCCGCGCCGGAAGCGCTGTCCGTGTTCGAGAGCGCCAGCAGTTCCGACAGCAGTTGACGCCGTTCCGCTTTGACCGCCTGATACTTCGCGTCGTACGCGGAAAAGGCCTTTTCGGCGTCCTCGAACTCCCGTTTCCGGGCTTTCAGACTGCCCTCACACGCCGCCTGTAAGCGTTCCCGTTGCCGGATTTCTTCCACGAGCCGTTCCAGTTCTTCTTCATGATTGCCCGGTGTCTTTTCCAGCGACGTTTTGCTGACCATCAGGAACGCCAATTCCTCATGATACATGGAATACTCCTCCCGGACCAAGTCGAGACGGCTTTGGGCGTCGTTCATGCGTTTGGAGAGAAGTTCGTATTTCCGCGCCCCGCTTCGGAGTTCGTCGCCCTTCCAGAAGAGGCCTTCTTCCAGTCCGTAGCGCCTGACATTCATCCGCCAGAGTTCGGCGAAACGCGCCAGCTCCTCCGGACACACGATACCCGCTACTGACACGTCGTCCCAACTGCCGCCGTAGCCGTACAGGCCGCGCATGCTGAACCCCGGAAGCGTTTCCGCGAGATACGCCGACAGTTCGTCGGGCGTACGCGACGCCGCCTCACAGCTCAGGGACTTGTAAAATGTATGCACGCCGCCCATCAACGTGTGACTTTCGCCGAGGTCGGTATAGGTGTCGCGGAAAGCGTCCTCCACGCCATCGGTACCGAGGTAGCAGGCAATCACGGGCGTTTGGCGCAAGTCCAGAATGCGGCTTCGGAAACTGACTGTCGCGTCGGGGTCACACAGGGAAGTCGTGACATTCCCCTCACAGCGACTGTCCCACGGAATAGGCTGTTGCGGGCGTCCGTCGGCGTAGAATACTTCACAGCGTCCGTCGCCCTGTTGCAGAAGCATGAGCGCGGGCGGGAAGTACAGCGCCGCCATTAATGTGGTGCCGTAGATATGCGGAATGGCGTCCGGCTCGCGCAGGCGTTCCGATAACAGTTCCATTTCTCCGGGGTCGGGCGGATTTTGGTCGAAATCCCGGCGAACGGCGTCATTCCAGCGGCTTAAAACAACGTCCGTCCAGCGCCGGAACTCCAATTGACGATAGCGGGCGTTCGTGAACATGTCGTGAAAGAAGCGTTCCCGGACAGTATCCGGCGCGGCTTGCTTCTCCTCCGCCACTTCCCTGAGAAAGTCCATGGCGACAGAGACCGCCATTTCCGCGCCCGCACGGCTTCGGAAACAGCGCGGGTCGCCGTGACCGTCCGCGACGGCGATGATATGAAACGCGCCGTTTTCCGCCGTGAACGCGCCGGACGCGTCCTCACAGGGGATTTTCCGCTCGACATGCGACGCCCCACGCGCCGTACTGTTAAAAGTGTACGTTACCACTTGTCATCACCCCAGTCGTCGTCCTCTTGCATTTTTGGTTCGGGGTTGTAGTCGTCCTTTTCGAGACTGACCTTGGCTTCGTCGGGGATTCCCTCGACTTGCTGTAGAATTTCCGCGCCGGAGGGGGCGTTGTCGGCGGTGGCGGACTGTGAACGCACCATCGACGACGTGACCGACACGAACCGCATTAAACGCCGGAATAACTCGTTGTCCGTCACGCGAATGACGGCCTCACTGTTGCCCACAATGGACGAAATCATTTTCACGTCGGCGTCCTCGCCGAGCGCGAACCCGATTTTTGTACCGCGGGCAAACCAACGGTTTTGCCGGATTTCCTCTAACGCTTCCTCGTAATTATCGGTGGCATAGCCGTCGGTCATGAAAATCATGACCGGCATTAACGCGCCCATCATGGAGCCTAAAAATTCATGCTGTGACAGTTTACTGTTGAGTTCGCGCAGAGCCGCGCCCATGTCAGTCAGTCCGCCCGCTTGCAGGTACTCGTACTCGAAATGTTCTTCCAGATATTCGGGGCCGTTGGTCGTGACCCATTCCGCGCCGGTGTTGAAGCTCAGGACGGCGATTTTCAAGCGTGCGTCGGCGTTCTGCTTCGAGAGCGTGCGCAGGACTTCGATTGTCTCGTCCATGGCGTGGTTTAACGCGCTGATTTTAGTTCCCTCCATGCTCCCGGAGGTGTCGAGAATATAGAAAATATGCAGGTCTTTCCGGGGCATGTCGGTCAATTCATTCGTAGTCGGCATAATATCCTCACTTTCTCGCGTCAATTGCGGCGGATTTAATTTCAGTTCGACAGGATTTCGATATTCTCCCCGCAGGCCGTGAAGCGGATTCCGTCTTTCAGCGGGATTGTCTCGTCAGGGGCGACTTTCCGCGCCTCGCCCTTCGTGGTAACGGCGTCCCAGCGGCGGTCACTCTTGTTACGGATTCCCAGAATGTCGGGGCGGCTTTCCTTCGCCACGACCATGCCCACGGGGTTGAGTGCGTCCTTGGCGTCGCAGACGCCCAACTGACAGCGGTAAACGCGGCTTCCGCGTACCGCCGGAATCGCGTACTGACTGAACTGTAGCCGGAACGGGACTTGTGCCGGACGCCCGCATTTTTCGCATTTACACGGCTTTCCGTCGCGGGTGAAAATCTCGTTGCCGCACGTACACGGCACAATGTCGCTTCGGAACCGCGTCAGCGTGTTAAGCCAAACGGCCTCACTCGGACGCGCCGACGGTTTCTCCAACGCCTTCCGGCTGAACGCGTCCAGAAAAATTTTCCGCATGTAGTCGGGCAGACACCCCCATACTTTGATAGAGTTGCCGTGTACGGCGGGATTTGGCTTGTTGGCGTCGTCGTCGGGGTCCATCATGAACAGCGCTTCACTGCCATATAACTTTTCCTCTAACGCGGGTGTCAGCGCCGGGACGAGATAACGCTGTCCCTCCAGCGGGTGATTCAGGCAGAACAGCATATAGAGTATCACCGACATGGAAAAACGGTCACTCAGACTGTCGGGCATATTCTTTCGGAGTACGATTTCCGGTGCCATGTAGCGCGGCTTGCCGACAATGCCGGTCTCGGTTTTGTCGGGCGCTACATTGTCGTTGTCGCCGATGAGGACTTTCCCGTTTCGCGGGTTGATAAAGAAATTGCCGTCGTTAAGGTCTTGATAACTGTAGCCGTCGTTATGGAGAATGCGGAACGCGGAGACAATCGAAAGACAGGCGTCAATGACCGCCTTGTAGGACGGGAACCGCACATGACACAGCGTAAAATCGGTGATGTCGTAATAGCCGTCGGGGCGCAAGCCCATGACGTAGCCGAAACTGCCGCGCTCCCACCCGGTCAAGTCGAGAGGCCAGAGAAATTCCCGGCTTGGCGCGCCGCGCATGATGTTCTGACGCAGGTTTTCCCGGAAGGCTTCGGGATTTTTGAGGCTGTCTTTCTTGTACCATTTCAGGGCGGCGGGCTGTCCGTTACAGGTGACGTGATAGACTTCGCCCTGTCCGCCCTCGCCCAAAAGCCGGTTGACCGTCAAATCCCGGTGGAACTCCGTCCGCAAATGGAAACCGTTTTCCAGCGTTGCCATACAATACCCCCCTTTTATGGTTCATCATACCCGATTCCACGCATTTTGTCAACGCAAGTATTAAATTTTGGTTACAAAATACGCGTCGGCAAAAGCGGTTGAAATCCGGCGTCGGGCGTGGTAAGATACGGAACATGGCATTGTATAACTTTCGCAAAGGAGTGTACAGCACATGGCAAACCTGAACGCGGGCGACATTCTCAACACCGTCAACTCGATTCTTGGAGCTGTGACCAGTCAGAATCAGAACGCCGGAAGCAGTCAAAACGGCGCGACAAATCCCACCGCCGCAAGCGGCGGCACCAATCAGGACACCGCAGGCAGTCAGGGCGGCACCGCCGGACTGAATTTCGGCGACTTGGGCGAACTGGCAAAAGTCATCCAGAACACCAAATTTCTGGACGCGGAGAAACTCACGGCCTTGAAAACGGGCTTACTGTCTCTGGCGACCGGAAGCAAACTCTCCCCGTCGGTTCTGCTGAAACTCGCCCCGCTGATTGCCGTATTGCAGACTGTGCGTGTCAACGCCGACACGGCGGGGACTGTCCAGAACACCAGCGCGGCGGGGACTGTCCAGAACGCGAACACAACAGAAGTTGTACAGAACGCGGACGCGGCGAGTGCCAACCAGAAAGCATGGGACTTGATTAAGCCGTTTCTCAACGACAAGGACAAACTTTCGTCGTTGCTCTCGCCGTTCGGCGAATACGGCGGGAAACTGTTCGGCATTTTGAAAGCCGTCTTTCTCCGCGCATGAAAACGCCCCCTCCCGTATTCGGGAGAGGGTGCCGTGAGGCGGTTCCGAAACGGGAACCGCTTCCAATTTTCCGGAAAGGGGACGGTGTTATGCTGTTAGCGGTCGATGTGGGCAATTCCACGACTTCTATCGGACTGTTCCGGGAGAACCGGGAACTGTGCTTTCTGGCCTCCCTCGATACCGACAGCCGGAAAACCGCTGACCAGATTTCCATTGACCTGATGAACCTGTTCGCGCTCTACGGACACTCCCATAAAGAAGTCACGGGAGCGATACTGTGCAGTGTGGTTCCGCCGCTCAACTTCATGATGGAAAAGGCGCTGACGCGTCTGCTCGGACACCCGCCGATGGTCGTCGGGCCGGGAATCCGCACGGGTCTGAACATTCGCCTGTCCGTACAGGCGCAGATGGGCGCGGATATCGTGGCGGACGCCGTCGCGGCACTGGAACGCTTCGCGCCGCCCATTGTCACTATCGACATGGGTACCGCTACGACAATTGGTGTCATCACGGAGGGGCGGACGTACGAGGGCGGCTTACTGTTGCCGGGTGTGCGGGTGTCGCTGGAAGCGCTCAGCCACAGCGCCGCGCAACTGCCGGATATCTCGATTCAGCGCCCGAAAGCGCTTATCGGGCGCACGACAGAAGATTGCATGCGTTCGGGTATCGTGTACGGCACGGCCTGTATGCTCGACGGCATTATAGACCGTATCCGGGACGAGTTCCGGGGGCGGGTCGTGACGGCGGTCGCCACCGGCGGAAACGCTCCCGTGATTGTCCGCTACTGCCGCAACGAAATTGTATACGACAAGTATCTGTTAATGAACGGCCTGTGGACTATCTATCAAAAGAACTGTCAGAGTACGGCGGAGCGTTCATAGCCCAGCAGAACCCGGTCGGCGATAAGGGCGATAAACTCGGAATTAGTCGGCTTGCCCTTGGAGTTGCTGACGGTGTAACCGAAATACTTTTGCAGGACTTCCAAGTCTCCGCGGTCCCACGCGACTTCGATGGCGTGCCGTATGGCGCGTTCGACGCGTGAGGCCGTGGTTTTGTACTCCCGCGCCACTGCCGGATACAGTACCTTTGTCACGGCGTTGATGGAGTCCATGTTTTCGACGGTCATCATGATGGCCTCGCGGAGATATTGGTATCCCTTGATGTGTGCCGGGACGCCGATTTCGTGGATGATGGACGTGACAAGGCTTTTCAGTGACAAGTCATGCTTCGATACAAGCGGCGTGGCCGGGTAGAACGTATAGCGCATTCTGTCCAGCAGGTCGGGAATGTCAAACGGTTTCGGGAGAAAGTAATTCGCGCCCAGATGGTGCGCTTCGGACAGCACGGCGTCATTGCAGAACGAGGAGTAGAGTACCGTTTTCACGGCCTTGTTGGTCTCCCGCAGATGTCGCAGAACGGACAGCGCGTCTTTGCCGGGAAGAATGGCGTCCATAACGAGCATGTCCGGGGACTTGGACAGAATTTCCTCTATTGCCCGCGTGCCGTTGTCCACGCAGCCCACGACACGAAAGTCACCGGACGCGTTGATTTCATCGCAGAGCATGGCGCGAAATTCCGGGTTGGCGTCCGCCACTAAAACTGTCTTGCATGTTTCCACCATATTCAGTTCCTCCTTCAACAACTACACATTTCAGGGCATACAGGGAACATCCGACACAAATCGTGATGTATCTCTGTTTATCCATAAAATACCATAAGGTGGAAGAAATTACAAGAGAAAGCCCCGATATTTTCTGTGAATTTTCCGACATTGTTCATTTTTATTCTATAAAAAATGTTGCGGATATCCAATAAAACAGAGAAAAAACGCTTTTTTTACAAAAAAATTATTCCCGAACAATTGACGCCCTTCGCCGTCGGACGACAGCGGGCGGCGGAGAACGAGTCCCCGCCGCCGTACCGTAATTGTTACATTGCCGCAAGCATGGTTGTCATGGAAATGCCGTATCCCTTCGCCGGGTTCTGTAACAGAACATGCGTCACCGCGCCGACAAATCTGCCGTTCTGCACAATCGGGCTTCCGCTCATGCCCTGCACAATGCCGCCCGTCGCCGACAACAGTTCCGGGTCTGTGACCGTGATTTCGAGTTCGCGCCCGTCTCCGGCGTCCGGGAGAACGCGCAAAATCTCAATCGCGTACGACTTCACCTCGTCGCCCCGCACGTTCGACAGTATCCGCGCCGCGCCCGCCGACGGTTCCCCAATCGGCATGAGTTCCCCCGTGATATCGGCCTCTGTCAGCGTTCCGAATACGCCCTTGTCCGTGTTGGCGTAGAGTGTGCCGAGGTCTCGCGTTAAGTCGAACTCTCCGCGCAGTTCTCCGGCCTCGCCGCGTGCGCCCTTCTTGACGGCCTTGACCGTCGACGACAACACAGAACCGTCATGAAACGGCATTAACAGTCCGGTATCAACGTCCGTGACACCGTGTCCGAGCGCGCCGAATTTGCGGCTTTCGGGGTCGTACCATGTCAGGGTACCAATGCCCGCCATGCTGTCACGAATCCAAGCGCCGATTTGACACACGCCGTCCTCATTGCGCTCCGGCTCCACCCGGACAGTCACTTCCCCGCCGTCGCGGCTGACACGCAAATCCGCCGCGCCGTCCTCCTGCAACAGACTTTGGAACTGTTCCACGGACGTGACCGGCGTCCCGCCGCACTGCAAAATAACGTCACCGGTACGCAGACCGCCATTTCGGGCGGGTGTGCCGCCGTCGGTCAGCTTCACGACCATGACGCCCTTTGCAAACAGCTTGATTCCGACAGTATGCCCCACGGGAATCAGGTTGCGGACGCCGTTCATCTCCACTGCCCCGGCGGTCGCCACGCAAAGAAGCAATGCCGCCGCCATGCCGCATATCCGTTTCGCCCACGCTCCATACAAGCGAATCACCCCTTTGGAAACCATGATTTTCCGCCGTTTCCGCTGGATTCGTCCGTGAGCGTCGGCGCGTTTAGGATATGCCGCCGCGCCGAAATCAACCGGCACAAAATTCGGCAGTCTTTCCACGTTGACAGGAAAATTTTCACAAAAAAAGCCCCCACGGAATATTCCGTGAGGGATTGTTTCTTATTACTGCCGGTCTTTGAAGATATTGAACAGGGAACCCCAGTAATCATCGTCACTGTTGGCGGTTTTCTGCGCGTCCGGTGCGGGAGTGGCCTCGACAGTCGGCGCGGGGGACGGTTCCGGCTGTTGCACAACGGGCGCGGGGGACGGCTGAACCACGGGAGCCGCGACGGGTTGCGACACCGGCACGACTTCCGGCGCGGGCGCGTATACGGGAGTAGCCGCCCGGACAGGCTGCGCGGCGGGGGCGTCGACACTCGACTTGGCCTTGTCAAAGCCCGTGGCGATGACCGTCACGCGGATTTCGTCGTCCATATTCTCGTCGAACGTCGCGCCGAAGATAGTCAGCGCGTCGGGATGTACGGCCTGCTGTACGAGACTGGCCGCTTGGTCGACTTCCTCCAAACCGATATCCGGGGAACCGGTGATGTTAATCAGAATGCCGCGTGCGCCCTCAATGGACGTTTCGAGCAACGGACTGGAAATCGCCATACGGGCGGCCTCCTCGGCCTTGCTCTTGCCTCCGGCACGCCCGACGCCCATGTGAGCCATACCGGCGTCTTTCATGACGGCGGTCACGTCGGCGAAGTCCAGATTGATGAAGCCGGTATCCCGAATCAGGTCGGAAATGGACTGCACCGCCTGTTTCAGCACATCGTCGGCGATTTCAAAGGCGTTGACGAAGGTGATTTTCTGGTCTGTGGCGAACTTCAGGCGGTCGTTGGGGATAATCACCAGAGAGTCGACTTTGCTTTCCAGTTCGGCGATACCCGCCTCGGCACAGCGCATTCTCTGTTTTCCCTCGAAACCAAAGGGTTTCGTGACCACGGCGACAGTCAGAATGTCCATTTCCTTGGCAATCTCGGCGACGACCGGAGCCGCACCCGTGCCAGTGCCGCCGCCCATTCCGGCGGTGATGAATACCATATCCGTATCTTCAAGCGCCTTGGAAAGCTGATTCCGGCTCTCTTCGGCGGACTTGCGTCCAACTTCCGGATTGGACCCGGCGCCCTGTCCGTGCGTGAGTTTCTCGCCAATCTGGATTTTGGAAGTGGCGCTGGAAATATTCAAGGCCTGCTTGTCCGTATTGACCGCCACGAAGTCAATGCCCTTGATACCGGAATTGACCATACGGTTGACGACGTTACTGCCTGCTCCGCCGACGCCGATTACTCTGATGTTGACAACGCTTTCGGGTCCCGTGTCTAATCCAAATGCCATGTTTACAGCCTCCTGCCTTTTGTATCGGCGAACGGTTCCGCCGCTGTTTGTACGATTTGCGTCCGCTCTATTGTATGACACTTTTCCTGTCCGGTCAAGCCCCCATTCTCAAAATTTAACGATTTTTTTACAAAAGCCCCCCGAACACGGAAAGATTTTTCAGCGGACATTCGGCTGGAAGTAGTTTTTGTCGTCGCGGGTGAGGTCGAAAGTCCCGGTCATATTGTCCTGAATCTTCTCCCCGGAGATATAGACTTCCAGCGCGTGGAGCTTGAATTTGTAGTCGGCGTCGAGCGGAAACTTGACGGTAAAGCGTCCGGCGTAGTCGACTAAAATGCAGTTGTGCTTTTCGAGTCGGATACCGTCCACGTCATCGAGAACCTGTTTTTCGTCCAGCGCGGTGAGAAGGCGGACTAAACTTCTCTGCTGGGACAGATATTCACTCGGCAAGGCAATCTGTGTCCCGATGGACGGCGACAGAATCGGACAACCCGTAATCTGTGCGTAGTCGTCGGCGGCGGAAATGTCGAGGCGGTCGACGATTTTCCCGCTGGGGCTGACGAGCCAGCACGCGCCGTCCTGCGCCACCGCCAGCGGAATGACACATTCTTTCAGGTCGATAATGAGCGTGTCGGGCAAATTCCGGCTGATGTGGACATCCTCTAAATAGGTCAATTCCCGGATGAGCTTTTCCGCCATGCGGTACTTGTTCATGAGAAACATGTTTTGCCCGTCGGAAATGCCCGCTACCGACAAAATGTCGGCGTCGCTGTAGCGGTGCGCGCCCGTGATGTTCACGATTTTGACGCGAAAGAACATAATCAGCGCCGACAGCACCATGACAACGACAATCAGCGAGGACAGCACCCGCGACAAATAGCCCCGTTCCGTGGGGACGCGTCTGTGACGCCGTCTGGGACGCCGGACGCGTTCCCGTCCCGAATCCCGGACGGGGCGCGGTTCCCGCGCAATATGGGCGCGGCGGTTGTCACGGTTCCGGCGTTCCCGCTGATGTCCGCTTTGTCGGTTGCCTCTCCGGCTGTTTTTGCCCTCTGCCATAATCTGTCTCCTGTACAATTTCCCGCGTATTCGACATTCCCGCCCAAGGCGGACAGGGTTTCATGTATATTTCACGTCCCCGCCCAGCGCGGACAGGTCACGGGCGATATCCTCATAGCCCCGCGCAATGTGGCGCAGGTTTCCGACACGGGTTTCCCCGTCGGCGGACAGCGCCGCCACGCACAACGCCGCGCCCCCGCGCAAGTCCGTACACTCGACCGCCGCGCCGTGCAGGGACGCGACGCCGTTGACCACCGCCACGCGTCCGAAAACTCGAATGTCCGCGCCCATGCGGCGGAGTTCGGCGACGTGCCGGTAACGGTTCTCGAACAAATTTTCCTCAAAGACCGTGGTACCGTTGGCGCGGAGAAGCGCCGCCATGAAAAGCGCTTGCGCGTCGGTGGGGAATCCCGGATACGGCGCGGTGTGTACCGGTTCCACGGCTTTGAGGCGTGACGCCGCACGGAAGCGAATCCCGTTGGCGTCGGGCGTGGCCTGACAGCCGCTTTCGCGCAGTACGGACAGCGCCGCGTCAAGGTGTCGCGCCTCCGCGCCGCGCAGGAAGATTTCACCGCCCGCCGACGCCGCCGCGCACAGATACGTAGCCGCTACTATCCGGTCGGGCATGACCGGATATGTACAGCCGTGCAGGACAGGCCGCCCCGTGACAGTCACGGTATCGCTCCCCGCGCCGCGCACGTCGCCGCCGCAGGCGTTGAGGAATCCGGCGAGGTCGACGATTTCGGGTTCCCGCGCCGCGTTGCGGATAACGGTCACGCCGTCGCCGCCGCAGGCCGCCAGCATAAGATTTTCGGTCGCGCCCACGGACGGCGTTGAAAGCGTGATATCCCGTCCGCGCAGGTGACAGGCGTCGCAACACAGCACGCCGCCGCGCTCTTGAATGTCGGCACCCATGGCGCGAAGTCCGAACAAGTGTAAGTCAATCGGACGCGCCCCAAGGTCACAGCCGCCGGGCATGCCGCAGGACGCCCGCCCGCACCGTGCCAGAATCGCGCCCAAGAATACCACGGACGAGCGCATTTCCCGCATGAGCGTTTCGGAAATCGGACAGTCACGGAAAGAGGCCGTGTCGATGTGGAGTGTATCGCCGTCCCACGCCGCAGAACAGCCTAGTTCCCGCAGAATGCAGATAGACATTTCCACGTCCCGCAGACGCGGACAGCGTGTCAGCGTCACAACACCGTCGACCAGCGGCACCGCCGCCAAAATCGGCAGAACACTGTTTTTCGCGCCCTGTACGCGGATTTCACCCGACAGAGGCCGTCCGCCCCGGATTACGATTTCTTTCATAGCCATTCCCCCACAAAACAGGCGTAACCCGTCGGGCGGCGGGTCCGTCTCATCCTATGGGGAAAGCCGAAAAACGGTTACTTTTCGATAGATTCCACGGTGTCTAAAATGCGTTCGGTGGCGTCGCGGATACCCAGTGACGCCATTGCCGCCGACATGCGTTCCAGTCGCGCCGGGTCGCGTAAAACGTCGCTGACGGTCTTGAATAACAGTTGCCCGGAAGATTCCGGCTCCGTCAGCACGACCGCGCCCCCGGCTTCCTCCAAGGCTCTGGCGTTCTTCTCCTGATGATGGTTCGTGACGTACGGCGACGGCACGAGTACCGCCGGGAGGCCTAACGCCGTCAACTCGCTGAGTGTCGACGCCCCGGCGCGGGAGATTACCAAGTCCGCCGCCCGCATGACAACGGGCATATTGTACAGATACTCGACCAGTCGCACGGACGACGCGTCGACGCCCTTTTCCTTTAAGAGTGCCTGAATCATGGGGAATCCGGCCTTTCCGGCGGAGTGGATGTGATGAAACGGCGTCCTGACGGCTTCCAGCGCGATAAAGTCCGCTATTTGCCGGTTCATGCCCGACGCCCCCAGCGAACCCCAGAACGATACCACAAGCGGCTTTCCGTCATCGACGCCGAGTTCCCGTTTTGCTTCGGCTTTCGTACGCGTGAAGAAGTCGCCCCGGACAGGCGTCCCCGTGACAATGACTTTCTCCGGGTGCCTATAATTTGCCCGGCAGGCCTCAAAGCCCACCATAATCCGGTCTACGACGGGTTCCAGCAGTTTTGTTGTCAAGCCGGGAATCATGTTGGATTCGTGAACCGCCGTGGGAATGCCGAGTTTCGCGGCGGCCTTGACTGCCGGGTAACTGGCGTATCCGCCCGTGCCGATGACCGCCTCCGGGCGGAACTCCAACAGAATCCGCTTGGCCTCCGCCGGGGAACGCGCCAAGTTAAACACGGATACTAAATTGTGACGCAGTTCTTTTATCGCAAATGAGCGGTGAAAATTCGATACGTGTACCGTGCGGAACGGATACCCGGCTTTTTCGAGTAAGTCGCGTTCAAGACCGCGTTCCGCGCCCACAAACAGAAATTCGGCGTCGGGGCATTCCTCCCCGATTCGTTGCGCGAGCGCGAGGGCGGGGTTGACGTGTCCCGCCGTGCCGCCGCAGGTGAAAAGCACCCGTTTCCAAGCCTTTTTCATGCCCGTACGCCCCCCGTCATAGTTTCATCTGACGCGACACCGAAAGCACAATGCCCATTTCCGCCAACTGTATCAGAATCGCCGTGCCGCCGTAACTGAAGAACGGCAGGGAAATTCCGGTTGTCGGCAGGAATCCCGTCACGACGCCGATATTAAAGAATGTCTGCATAGCCATTTGTGTAATGACGCCCGTCACTAACAGGCTTCCGAAACGGTCTCTTGCGTGCAAAGCAATCCAGTAGCCGCGCAGAATCATAGCCGCGAACAGCAACATAATGAGTGTCGCGCCAATCAGGCCAAGTTCCTCACAGACCACGGCAAAAATGAAATCGTTGTGTTCTTCGGGCAGATAAAGGAACTTTTGACGGCTCTTGCCCAGTCCGACACCGAACAAGCCGCCGGAACCAATCGAAATCAGGCTTTGCACGAGCTGATAGCCCTGTCCCTGCGCGTCAATGAAGGGATTCTTCCACATGGCGATACGGGATTGACCGTACGGGATAATGCCCTTGACCATCAGAAGCGCCCCGAACCCCGCGCCGCCGACCGCGCCCAACACCCATTTGAGTTCGATACCGCCCACTAACATCAGTACCGCGCCCGTACCCAAAATCAGGATTGTGCCGGACAAATGCGGCTCCATCATCATCAGTACGGCGATAATGCCCATAATTTTCATATAGGGCAGAATGCCCTCCTGAAACGTACGCATTTTGTCGCGCTTGCGGGAAATATCGGCGGAAAACCAGACAATGACGGCAAGTTTCGTAATCTCCGAGGGCTGGAACCGGAACAGATTCCCTACGCCAATCCAGCGCCGTGCGTTGTGGCTCAACTTGCCGATTCCGGGTATCAGCACTAAAATTAACATGACAATGGACACTATCAAAAACAGCTTTGCGACTGCCCGCAGACGCTGGTAGTTGATATGGCTTGCTATCAGCATGAAACAAATACCCGTCAGCGCGAACAGGCCTTGAAGCCGGAAAAAATATGTCGGGTCTTGCTGCTCGTAGTAGGCCGAGGGGAAACTTGCCGACAACAGCATGACCAATCCGACCGCCGTCAGCAACAGTACCAGTAAGCAGAACGGCAAATCAATCGGGCCGCTGGCAAGTTCGCGGTTTTCGCGTTCCTTCTCGCGTACTTTCTCCCGGACTTGCCTGTCCCGGCTTTCTTTTTTCTTCCGGGCTTGCCGTTCCTTCGGCGTCAGAGACGGCTCTTTCGGCACCGATACCGCGGCTTTGCCGCGCAGTACGTCCGCCGCATCCCGGAGTCTCAGCCATAAATCCCGCTGTCGTCGCGCCATTCCGACGCCCCCTTTCCGTTCGTGAATGTCACGCGCCGTAGCGGTTCCGCACCGCCATGTACGCCACCAGACAGCATATCGCCGTCAGTCCCGAAAATACGCCTACTACTTTCCACTCGCTCCAGCCGGACAACTCCAAGTGATGATGAAGCGGTGCCATCTTGAAGATACGTTTGCCGTGCGTGGCCTTGAAGTAGCCCACTTGAATGATATCCGACATGGTTTCGGCGATATAGACGATTCCCACGGGCAGGAGTACCAAGGGCATATCCATAGCGAAGGCCAGCGCCGCGACCGCTCCGCCTAAAAACAGACTGCCCGTGTCGCCCATGAACACGACCGCCGGGTGTGCGTTGTAGAACAGGAACGCCGTCAGGCCTCCCGCCATTGCCGCCGGAAACAGACTTTGTACGCCGTCGCGGTTCCACGTCAGCGCCACGGCGGCGAAAAAGCCCATGACGACCAGTGTCACAGTCGCCGCGAGGCCGTCCACGCCGTCCGTAAGGTTCACGGAGTTGACACACCCCACGATGACGAACGCCGCGAAAAAGAGGTAAACGTACCAGTTCAACGAGAAAGATATGTCCATACCGGGAACATAGACGACATTTCGCAGGAATCCCTCGTGCCGCATAATCGTAAGGAAAATGACGGAGGCCGCCAGTTGCAGAAGCAGTTTCTGACGGGCGGTCAAGCCCTCGTTCCGGTGGTGGCGGACTTTCTGGAAGTCGTCGACAAAGCCGATAGCCCCGAAGCCCAGCGCGAACACAAGAATATACAGGTGTACAAAGACCCCCGCCCGCATGTACGGCAGGCCGAACGCGAACACCGCGACAGCGGTTCCTATAATGAACATAATGCCGCCCATAGTCGGCGTACCGGATTTTTTCGCGTGCCAAGTGGGGCCATCGGCGCGGATTTCCTGACCGGCGTGCAGTTTGCGCAGTTCCTCCAAGACATAGTGTCCGAGAACGAGTGTCAGCGCGAAGCTGACCAGAAATGCAAGACAGGCTGTCACGGTGTCGAAACACTCCTTTATTGATTACTCTGCCGCGTACGATACCATAAAGCGGCGCGGAAAGCAAGCGGAAAATTTACTTTTCTTTGCCGAAGTACCGCGCCGACGGCGACAGATACCCCGCTACAATTTTCCGTTCGTCCATCGGATATTTCACCTGTCCGATTTCCTGATAAGTTTCGTGACCCTTGCCACACAGTACAATCACGTCTCCGGGCTGCGCGTGGTCCATACAGTAGCGGATAGCGCGTACTCTGTCCTCAATGACGACATAGGGCGTTGTGGTGCCGTCCAAGCCGGGGAGAATGTCGCGGATAATGGCGGACGGCGATTCCGTGCGGGGATTGTCCGTTGTGACGACCACAAAATCAGCGTTCGCGGCGGCGATTGCGCCCATTTTCGGACGCTTGGTCTTGTCGCGGTCGCCGCCACAGCCGAATAACGCGATTGTCCGGCCTTGCGCGAAGCCCTTGACGCTTTTGAGTACGTTTTCAAGTCCGTCGGGACTGTGCGCGTAGTCGATGAGCACCGTATAGGGCTTGCCGGGCGTCGGGACAACTTCCACGCGTCCCTTGACATGCGGGACAGTGGCGAGAATCTGGGCGCTTTTGTCGAGCGGGATTCCCAAGGCCAGCGCGGCCGCGAGCGCGTCGAGGGCGTTGTAGACCATGAACGCGCCGGGGATATTCACGCGCACCGGCACACAGGCGCGGGGCGTCACCGCCGTAAATGACACGTGGTCGGACGCCAATTCAATATTATCGGCGCGTAAATCGGCCTCCGGGGAACGTCCGAACGTCGACACCTGACAAGTAGCGTGTCTTGTCACATGTTCCGTCCACGGGTCGTCGGCGTTGCACACGCCCTTGTCACAGTTCCGGAACAAAATTGCTTTCGCGGCACAGTAGGCCTCCATGGTCTTGTGAAAGTCGAGGTGGTCTTGCGTCAGGTTCGTGAAAATGCCCACGGCGTAGTGTACGCCGTACACCCTGTCGAGGTACAGCGCGTGGGACGAGACCTCCATCACGACATGCGTACAGCCCGCGTCGCGCATACGCGCAAACAGGCCTTGTAACTCGAAAGATTCCGGGGTCGTGCGCTCCGTGGGAAGTACCTGTTCCCCGATAAGGTTCTGATTTGTCCCGATAAGCCCGACTTTTGCGCCGCCGCTCTTCTCCAGAATGGCCTTTACAAGATACGTCGTGGTCGTCTTGCCGTTGGTACCCGTGACGCCAATCATTGTCATGGTGTCGGCGGGGTGGCGGTAGAAGTTCGCCCCGATGACCGCCAAGGCGCGTCGGGAGTTGCGTACCTGCACATAGGGAATACCGTCCTTCGGGGGACGTTCGCACACCGCCGCGCAAGCGCCCTTCTGATAGGCTTTCGTGATAAAGTCGTGACCGTCGACGGCGTACCCGGTCATGGCGACGAACAGCGCGCCGGGGCGCATTGTCCGGGAATCGTAACAGACCGCCGGAATGTCGCGTTCCATGTCCGCCGTCGCGGAAATAATGTCCAAACCTTTCAACAGGTCTTTGAGTTTCATAATGATTTTGCCTCTTTTCTCTGTTCTCGCTTCTACAATTACGCGGTTAGTCGAGTACGGTACCGTCCCCGAACTGCACGGTAACGACACTGCCAGCCGTAAGACGTGTGCCGGGTTCCTTGTCCTGCCGGATTGCCAGAAGATTTGACGCGCCGCGTGTCGTACCCGAAACGCGGAGAATCAGTCCGGCGTCGACTAAGGCTTTGTTGGCCTTTGTCATGCTCATGCCCAGCACATCCGGGACTTTGCACAAGTCATCCGGTTTCTCCTCCCCAAGATACAGGATGATTTGGGCGTTATTCGGGACAATCGCGCCTCCGGCGGGGGTCTGGTCGGTCACGGTATCGCCGTCGCCGACAAGGCGGTAGCTGAAAGAAGCGTGTGTCAGCCGCTCTATGGCCTCGTCACGCGTACGGCCTACTACGTTCGGCGTCGCCACGTCCACGCGTGCAAGTTCCTCCTCGGTGTACTCCGGCTCCACGCCCAGATACGGCAGAATGTCCGCCATGACCTGACTTGCCGTCGGCGCGACCATGTTGCCGCCCGACACATACACGCCCGTGTCACGGCTCGGCGTGTCGAGTGTCAGAAGCATGATATAGCGCGGGTTATCGGCGGGGGCAAAGCACATGAACGACACCACAACGTCGCCTTTGGGATTGTCTGCGGTTTTGGAACCGGTTTTGTCGGCGGTGCCGGTTTTGCCGCCGATACGGTATCCGGCGACTTGACCATTTTTCCCGGTGCCTTTCGCTACCACGTACTCCAGACACTCCCGCACAACCGCCGACGTTTCCTCGCTGACAACCTGCCGAATCGGCGTGGCGTCGTGTTGCCAGACAATATTGCCGTTGCTGTCCAGCTTCTTTTCGACAATATAAGGCGTGTAGAGATAGCCGCCGTTCACACAAGCCGACTGCGCCCGGATAAGCTCTATCGGCGTGACATTGAACGTCTGCCCGAACGCGTACGACGCCAGCGAAACCACATTAGAATTGAAACTGCTCTCGCTTGCGAAAATCCCCGTGACTTCGCCTATCATGTCAATTCCGGTTTTGTCCATGAGGCCAAACGATTTCAGGTAGCGGTAGTATGTCTCGGTGCCGATACTCAATCCCATGGTAATGAATGCAGGGTTGCACGAGTTGCCGGTAGCGGTTTTCAAGTCCTGTACGCCGTGTCCACTGCGGTTGGAACATCCAATCGGTTTCGACCAGCCCGGAACACGGATAGAACCTGTACAGTTAAACGTGGAATCCAGACTAATCAGGCCTTCTTCCAGTCCGGCGGCAAGCGTAATCGGCTTGAACGTCGAACCGGGTTCGTAAGTCGAGTCAATGCACTTGTTACGCCACTGTGTGTTCATGGCGGCGTTGAGGACGGCGGCGCGGGCGGCCTCGTAATCTTCTTCGGTCTCGTACTCCGTACGCTTGGCGTCAATGGCTTTCTGCTGTTGCTCCACCTTGTTCAGTAGCGACGTGTCCAGAATCATACTGTACTGATTCGGGTCGTAGTCGGGGTACGACGCCATAGCGATAATCGCACCATTGTTCACATCCATGACAATGCCGGCGGCACCGTTGGCGGCGTCGTAACGGTCAATCATGTCGCGCAAGCCCTTTTCAAGATACGTCTGCACCGTGACATCCATGGTCAACATGAGTGTGTTTCCGTCCTCGGCGTCGTAATACTGCTCGTACTGGTAAAGCAAATCCGTTCCCTTGGCGTTCTTGGCGGTGATGGTCATGCCCGACACGCCTTGCAAGTCGGATTCATATTTCGATTCCAGTCCGACGCCGCCGACGTTCTCCGCGTTGACGAACCCCAGCACATTCGCCGCGAGTGTGTTATAGGGGTAGTAGCGCTTGGAATCCGGCTGCATCCAGATTCCCTGTAGGCGTCTCGGACTGGACTTGTGGTCGGATTTCAGGACAGTTTTCCCGTTGAGGTTTTCTTCCGTCAGTTCGTAGCCCTCTTCGTCAATCAGGCCGTTCATGAACGCCCGCACCTCGTCGGCGGTTTTCTGTTCGACTTTCTTCTTGATAATCGCGTACTGGTTCTTGGTATTCTCCATCTGCTTCACAATCCATGCTTGGTCAACTTCCAGAATCCGGCTAAGGCCTCTTGCAATGTAGGACTGGTCAAGCAGACGGGGCGGATAGTAGTCCGTTTTCTTTTTGGCGGCTACCGCCGCGTCATATTTCTGCTGTTCCTGCTGTTTCTGTACGAACTGCTCAATTTCCTTCGGGGAGATAATGACCGTCTCCGCCGTGGCGGACGCCGCCATGACATAGCCGTTACGGTCTAAAATCGAGCCTCTGGACGCCGTAATGACGGCGCTTCGGGTCTGCTGATGTGCGGCGCGTTCCTGTAAAGTGTCGTGCTGGCGGATTTGCAGGTCATAGAGCTTGAAAAAGAGCGCCGCAAACGTCACGACGCCCAGCAGGGTCATGACCCACAAAATACGGGTGCGGACAACCTGATTGGCGCGGCGTGACTCCTCGCTGACGCGCAGCGACGGACGGGCGGTGTACACGTCGGGACTTGTGAACAAGTCCGACACGGCCTCTTGCAGAAACGCCCCCGCACGGGACAGTATTCCGCGCAGGATGTCGAAAATTTTCTCAGGCATAGTCGCCTCCTGAATATAACGGAACGGCGGTTCCGGGGATACTCTCTCAACGCGGACGAACAGAGAGCAAGAAGCCGCGCTTCTCGCTCTCCGTGGTGTCGCAATATCGGCGGCCCGGAATGGTTTCGGCTGCGCTGCTTCATTATAATGCGGCGGTTAGCTGAAAAATTCCTTCATGGCCTCAAAACCGTGTAACGCGGAAAGCACGAATCCGCTAAGTACGCCGCTCTCCTCCTCCTGATAGACAACAACGCTGTCACCCTCGGACAAGTCCACGTAAGCCACCTGACTGGCGGCGGGTACGGACATTCCAGCGGCCTCGGCGGCTTCCTTGACGGTCGCCCGGTCAAACATCTGCTCGTATTCCGCGTTCAATTTCGCGTGTTCGGTTTCCAGACTTTGCAGTTCGCCCTTCAGTTGCACCGTCTCGGAAGAAAGACGGGTCAGCTCAATGCAGTTCATCAGCACGAGCATGGCAACCGCGAACGCCGCCACAACGCCCAGAATCGCGGGGAGAGAGACCTGTACTGTAGCCGCTCTCCGCCCGGCCATTGCACGGGCTTTCCGGCGTCTGTGTTGATAGGTCAACTCGCCGGCCTGTTCCAATTCCCGCTGTCTTATCGTCCAATCCAGTCCTCTGGCCAGGTTGTCGCTCATAGCGGTCCTTCGCACGAAACGCTCTTCCCTCGCCACCAACTCCATG
>JAFSRZ010000029.1 GCA_017445875.1 Oscillospiraceae bacterium
AGTCTCCAATACCATCTTCGCCTTCTCATCGGGCGTGTATGCGTTTCTCTTCATAAAGTTGGCTCCTTTCGGGTTCTATCCTACCCGCAATCCAACTTAGAAGCAACCATTTTTTTGTCCGAAATCCGGGGTTCATTATAATACGTTCTTCTTGGACATTATCATACTTAGGGGTTCCGCTTATTTGACCTAATGCGAAAATCTTTCCCCCGTATTCCTTATACAACTGCGAGCCGCGTTCAAGGGCGGTCGTCAAAGTGTTAAAATCATCCTCTGTGTAATCGGCGGAACTCTGGTTCAATTGATTTTTTAATCTGGAGATAGTAACCCCAGAAGATTTTGAGTGCATAAAGAAAACAATGTCCCCTTTTTTGCACCATTTGCGTACAGTCCATGTTGTTGTATATGGTTTCCCGATTTTTGATTTCAAACAATCCGAAAGCAGGATATCAATGTCAAAAGCTCCCGAATCATCTTGAATATCTAACACTTCCTCTAAAGATTTTGGAAATGAAAGATTAAGAATCATTGCCTGTACTTCTTGCATAATGTAAATTCCTTCCTGAATAACGCCTTTTTGCCCCCTGACTTGCGCTTACCGACAGTATACCACGTTTTCCACGTTCTGTCTATGCCTTTTCGATGACAAATAACAAATTTTCCTCAAAGTTCCTGATAAACCGCCCGGTTTCGTTTCATCAGACGGCGGGAGATTTCCTGAACCTCCTGATTGGAAACGGTCTCCGCGTCCTTGTCTTGATTCAGGTCGAGAACCAGATAGCGCGGCTTATCGTTCAGCGCGACAATAGCCGAGCCGTACAGGTCAACCAGACGGGCGATTTCAGAAAAGCTCCTGTCTGTCACCGAAAGGGACACAACCCTTTCACTTTCAATGTCCATAGCTTTATACTCCTAATTTCCGACTGCGCGGTGTGTTTTGCGTCCGCGCTTTGTGATTCCGCCGACAACGCCCTCCCGCTCTTGGGAGGGCGTTTCGCTGTAGAACTGCGTCAAAAACCGCCACTGCGGCCGGAATGACCGCCGCCGCTGTGGTGACTGCTTCCGCCGCCGCTGTCGTGGTCACTCTCGACCTTGACACGGCTTTCCGTGACGTGTGTAAAGCGGTCGGACTTGGTACGGATATTCAGCGTGTGCGGGACAACGTACTCTTTCGCCTGTGTCGCCTCGTGGACGGAATCCATTTGCCCAATCAGCACCAAGGCAATGACTATCGTAATGGCGGCGGGAATGCCGATTGCAAGCGCCCAATCGAATATATCCGGCTCATCATCGTAATCGGAATCGTCGTCGGGGTGATAGTCGCCGTACTCCTCCCAGCCGTAGGGGGTGCCGGACGCCGCCTCCGATAACAGATACTCGCTCCAGTCCATGTACTCCTTGAAGCCGCCGTACCAGTCATTATCCCGGAAACAGTCGAGCATGTCACTTTCGAGGCGGTCGCGTCCGCCCTCCGTGAAAGCGGTGTCCCCGTAGCCTGTGTAAACCAAGGCGTATTTCCGGTTGCTCATGCTCATGAACAGGAGTTCGCCGTCGTGGGCGTCGCCGAAACCGAGTTCGGATTCCTCATAGAAGGCTACCGCGCACTCGTACACGTCATCGAAGCCGTAGTCCGTGAAGTCGTTCACGGTGACGATATACACGGGGAAATTGTAGGTTTCCGCCATAGCGGCGGCCTGATTTTCGAGTGTCTGCGCCTGTTCATCGGAGAGTGTCCCGGCGTCGTCGAGTACGTACGCGCCCTCGAACGCCGCGACGGGTACTGTCAGCGTCAGGCAGAGAAGCAGGAACAGTCCGAATAAACGTTTCATATTTCCCGCCCCCTCTCACGTCAGGAAGAACCAGTAGGACGCCGCGAACAGCGGCGCGAAAATTCCGGCGAATGTCAGCCAGAATTTGAGCCAGTTAATGGGGAGGTCGCCCACCATTTTCCCGCTCTGGGCGTTCATGGCGAACAGGAAATTTTTTCCGTTCCACTTGGTACTCAACAGCCACACCGGCAACAGGGCATAATGCACTTTCCCGCGCTTCAGGTTGACGGTTTTCGATTCCAAGGAACAGGTTGTGTAGCCTGTCACCGTGCTTTCGAGCATATCCACGACGGTGTTAGAACAGCGTTCATCGGCGCGGCGGGCGCATTCCTCTACAGACACGTCGTAGCGGTCTGCCAGAAATCCGGGCAGAAATGCCATTGAGAACTTTTTCAGCTCTCCGTAGTCGAACGGCTCGATAGAATCCATCATATCATCGGGCATACGCTTGGAGGCGTCGACGGGGACGCGTTGAAATTCGACGCTTCCGGCGCGGCGCACGTCATAGTGACGCGTGGTCGTGACCTCGTACTTTCCATCTCTGTGGGAACTCTCCTGCGTGGCGTGGAACTGCACATCGGCGTCGGCGGTGCCGTCGAACAGCCAGAACGGGACGTAAACGCCTTGCACTTTCTCAATATGGTTGTGGCGTGAAAACGTTCTTGGGAGCAGATATTTTCCCTTGTAATGCTTTTCGAGCGCGGAGACGGCGGCGTTTTTGTCGAGTTTGAACGGGATGACGTAATCAGGTTTCAAAGCGCCGTGAAACTGTCCGGGGACAATGGTATTATTCCCGCAGTAGGGACAGCTTGTGGCGGCGGTTGTGGCGTCGCAGATGAGTTCCGCGCCGCACGACGGACAGGAATAGGTTTTCATGCCGTCGGCGTCCGCGCCCCAGCCTTCGCCCATGTCGGAGGTGTCCCACGAGTCGCCGCCCGACTTCTGTTTGTCGAACGCTTCCGCCGCTTTTTCGTTGGCGGACTGCATGTTCTTCTCGAACTCCTTGACATCGTAGGAACTGCCGCAATAGTCACACTGTAACTTTCCGCTGTCTCCGGCGAACCGCAACGGGCCGCCGCACGCGGGACATTTATAGTTGGTGATTTGGGAGGGCATTTCTGTTTCACTCCTTCCCGGTAGTTATCTCGTTACCCTCCCCCGTTGCCGGGAGAGGGGTTTTGACGCCATTAGAACGCGTTGCCGCATTCGGGGCAGAATTTCGGGGGCTGTGCGGGGTTCGGAACCGCCCACCCGCATTTCGGACACGCCGTGACGGCTTGCGGCTTCTGTGCGCCGCACTCCATGCAGAATTTCCCCGTGTTGACGTGACCGCATTTCGGACAAGTCCACCCGGCGGCGGCTTCGGGCTTCTTGGTGCCGCACTCCGTACAGAATTTGCCGCTGGCGGGCTTGCCGCATTTCGGACATGTCCAAGCGTCCTGAGACGCGCTGACAGAGGCGGCGGGCGTCGCGGCGGGTGCCTGTTGCTGTTGCGGTGCCATCTGGTAGAGTTGCGCGGCGTTCATGCCGCCCGACTGCATTGCCATATTCATGCCCATGAATCCCATAGCGGCACCCCCGGCGTTTCCGGCGGCGGTACGCATGGCGTCGGCCTGTGCGCCGGTCAGGGCGGCGGCGGCGCGGCGCGGGTCCATGTACGCGGCGTCCTTCTGCATGGCCTTTAAGGTGGCCTCGTCCTCCGGGTTCGCCGTGACCGACGACACGCCCACGCTTACGACCTCAATGCCGCGCAAGTCGCGCCACTTCGCCGACAACACTTCATTCATCGCCTGCGACATTTCCATAGTATGTCCGGGCAGTGACGAATAGCGGATGCCCATGTCAGAGATACGGGCAAAAGCCGGCTGCAAGGCCGTCAGAAATTCAGTCTTTAACTGGCTTTCCAACTTGTCACGGGTGTACTTGTCGGAGACGTTGCCGCAGACGTTCGTGTAGAACAGCATGGGATTGGTAATCTTGTAACTGTACTCACCGAAACAGCGGACGGAAATATCCATGTCAATTCCGGCGCGTTCGTCGACGACCCGGAATGGCACCGCGTTCGGCGTGCCGTACTTGTTGCCGATAATCTCCTTTGTGTTAAAGTAGTAAATGCGCTGGTCTTTGGCCTTGGTGCCGCCGAACTCCAGACGCTCCTTGACGCCCGCTAAATAGCTCTTGAAGCTCTCGCCCAGACTGCCCGCAAGGAAGGACGGCTCGGAGGAAGCGTCGTACTGATAGTATCCGGTCTCGGCGCAGAGTTCGACGACTTTGCCCTGTTCGACAATCATCATACATTGACCGTCGGCGACGCAGATGACGGAACCCGCCGTAATAACGTTGTCACTGCCGCGGTTGAACGAAAAGCCCTCCTTGCGCTTGACGCCTTTCGCTACCAGTACGTCAGCGGACAGCGCCTCGCAGTAGAAATACTCCTTGAAGCGCTCGTTAAACTCTCCGACCGCCGCGCCAGTCACGGCGGCACCGGCCGCCGCCGCCACGCCTCCGGCTACCGCCGCCGCACCCCCGGCAATCGTTCCAAGCAATTTCAGCATATTACAAGCTCCTTTCACATAGCAAGCCGCGCCACGCAATCCGGCGCGGTATTATGGCACCGGACTTCGTTGAGAAGTCCGGGAACCGTACAAAGTTGACCGCTTATCCGGCGTACATGAGGCCGTCAAAGATATCGGTTTCCTCCACGCCGTCGACGGTACGGGGCCACTCGTCGGGATTATTGTAGCAGAGCGCAAAGACAAAATCAACATCTTCCGTGAACGTTTCCGGCGCTTCCACGGCGCGGAAATAGACATTTTCCGCCCCGTCCACGGCAAGCAGTTGTATGTTTGTCCCGGCGGGAAGCGTGAAGTCCTCCTCCGTGGACACAAACGAGTCATCAAAGGAACAGCGTGTCACGGTCAAGTCCTGTTTGAGCGTCAGGACGTACTCGCCCGTATGATAGAGCAAGTCGCCAACCGGCTGGAAGCCGTCCGCCGTCAGACAGTACGCGCCGACGCCCGTCCATGTCCCGAACAGGTAAAAGCGTGTGCCAAGCGGCGTGTCATAAGGGTCTGTCAGCGACAGATGATAACTGTTGTACTGCGACCAGTCGATATCGTCTGTATTTTGCGGCAGTTCCGGATACATGAACGATTCGGGGCCGGTCATGTCCAGCGTCTGCACGAACGCGCCGTCAGCGCGGTAGACTATTGTTTCGGTGACATCGTTTTCCATCGACAGAACCGCCGTCACGTAATCCCCTTCCGGGATGTGCGCGTAATAGAATTTCGCGTCGAAGTAACCGGTTCGGTCAAGGATAATGTTCCGTTCTTCCGGTGCCATCCAGTCGGTTTCGTCGTCCGCCGACGTGATACGCTCCGCCCAGCGGTTGGAGTCCTCCGGGGCGTCGAACTCAACGCCGAAACCGCTGTACCAGTCGGTGGAATCCCGCTCGATAATGTTCCACGCCTCCACGGTGCGGAACGCGTCGCCGCTTGCGAAGCGGTACGGCGTTTCGGTGCCGAGTTCCACGAACCACGCTTCCTCCTGTCCCTTGTAATCGGACTTTAATATGTCGGCGTCGCGGTCAAAGTAGAGTTTCGCCGACAGCACGCCGTCGGCGTACGACGCGATTTCATAGGGGTTAAACCAGAATGTCACGCCGTCCGGCTCTAACGAGAAGGTGTAATCGTCAAGCAGATAATCGGCAATCATGCCGCCGGGGGTGAGTTCCGTATACAGCGCGTCGAGTTCCTGCCCAAGACGGCTGTTGATAGTCAGCCTGCCCTCGTCGGTCAGGAGGTTGTCGAGCGTGATTTCCGTGCCGGTGGCGGTGTCGAAGTTCGCCGCGCCGTAGCCGTAATTCCCATGCGCCCCGCCGGAGTAGTCCCACCAGTAGTTCACAAAGCTGACGGCTTGCGCGTCGGCGCGGCGTATCATCGAACGCACCTGCCCGCCCAAAGCCTGTACGGCGTCGATATCAGGAAGCGCGGCCTCCCGTTCCTGATAGGCGGCCTTTGCGCTGGCAAGCGCCGTCTCCCGGAATCTGTCCAGCGCGTCGGAAAGTTCGGGGTACTCCGCACGTGTCGCGGCGTCCGCGCCGGGAAGTTCGGTCTGCATGCTGTTGACGATTTCCCCGCGGGCGTCGTCGTAGTGGTAATCGTTGTCGTAGGTCAGTCCCAGCACGGGACGCGGCGCGGTTTCCACCGGTTCCGGGGTGTCCGTGGTCTCGGTCAGTTCCGGGGACAGACTTTTGTCGGGGGCTTTGTTCGTGTTGGAACCGCCGCCGCAACCCGACAGCAGTACCGAAACCGTCAGCGCCGCCGACAGCAGTACATGCCACACCTTGCGTTTTGCAATTTTTTCCATGGTCTCAACTCCCCATGTCCTGAAATATACTCCATGATAGCACACAAAGCGACGCTTTGCAATGAAAAATTAAAAAAACCTCCCCGATAACAGGAAGGGCGGCGGCACAATGATTCAGGATTCAAACAAATCCGCGTGCGTCCCGGTACGCATGAGAAGCAAAAGCAATTCCTCTTCATGGACTTTATAAATCAGTAGCCAATCCGGCTGGATATGGCATTCCCGATACCCTGTCCAGTCGCCTGTCAGTGCGTGGTCGCGGCTTGATTCCGGGAGCGGACGCCGTTCCGCGAGTGTATTGACAGTCTTTTCCAAAAGGGCGGTGTCGCGTCCCCTGCGGACGGCGCGTTTCAGGTCACGCTTGAACCGGTTCGACAGCACAACTTCAAGCATCGTTCAAAACCTCGTCCATGGCTTCCCGGAACGTCGCGTAACGCTTGTATTTCGCCGGATTGCGGAGCATTTCCGCCCCTTCCTCCAAGGCGGCGACAGTCTCGGCGTTGGGCGTTTCGTCGCCGGCCTGAATCGGAAACGGAATGCGCCGTTCCCGGACAACGGCGCGGGCAAAAATTGTAAATGCCGTCGTCGCGCTCATGCCGAAGTCCTCACAGAGCGCGTCGAACTGCCGCTTCAAAGTCTCGTCCATGCGGACACTGAATGTCGCTTGCGCCATGCTGATTCCTCCTTTGCCGTCGCCATTATAGCCGATTGCGCCCGGAAAAACAAGGCCATTCCGCGCCTGTAAAATTTTCCCGCGAAATGGGAAAAAACCTCTTGACAGGGACGCTTTTTTCCGCTATACTGCTTAGGTCTGCTTGGAAAACGAGCGGCACGCGATGAACCGGGAGATTGCCCGCCGTGCGCGGGGTAACTTCCGGGGAGTATGTCCGAAGCAATCGGGCGACTGGGATACTGTGCGACGCGCCATGTCACGCGCCGCGACATTCTGTACCGGTCGGAGTTGTTGTGTCCGTCCGGCGTTTTTGTTGACCGGAATGACACGCACGGCTTAGCGGACAGATTTTCCCGTCTCACGGACATACTTTGCTGTACAAATCAGGGAGGAATCACAACCATGGCACAAAAACAGTTAATCCGTATCCGTCTGAAGGCCTACGACCATCAGGTGATTGACCAGAGCGCGGAAAAAATCGTGGAAACGGCGCGGCGTACCGGCGCGGAAGTCTCCGGCCCGATTCCCCTGCCCACGAAAAAAGAGGTTGTCACGATTCTGCGCGCCGTCCATAAGTATAAGGACAGCCGCGAGCAGTTCGAGCGCCGCACCCATAAGCGCCTGATTGATATCACCAATTCCACGCCGAAAACGGTCGAGGCTCTCATGGCGTTGGAACTCCCCGCCGGGGTCGAGTTCAACGTCAAACTGTGACGGGCGTTTGACATACAGCCACCAATCGTCCCCTGTGGACGGAGGTCATGTCGGTGGGGAGACCATCGACCAATAACCTTTAGCAAGGAGGAACATCAATGAAAGCGATTATCGGCAAAAAAGTGGGGATGTCCCAAGTTTTTGACGAAAACGGCAAAGTGATTCCCGTAACCGTCATCGAGGCGGGGCCGTGCGCCGTTGTCCAGAAGAAAACAGAGGAGAAGGACGGCTATAACGCCGTGCAGTTAGGTTTCGGCGACGTGCCGGAACGGAAGTTGACAAAGCCCGAAATGGGACACCTGAAAAAAGCGGGTATCGGCCCCAAGAAGTACCTGCGCGAGTTTGACCTTGACAACGCCGCCGAACTCAACGTGGGCGACCTCGTGAAGGCGGACACATTCGCGGAAGGCGACTTCGTGGACGTGACCGGCACGAGTAAAGGCCACGGCTATCAGGGCGTTGTGAAGCGTCACGGGGCGCACCGCCTCAAAGAGACGCACGGCAGCGGCCCCGTTGGACGCCATCCCGGTTCCATGGGGCCGTCTACAGACCCGTCCCGCGTGTTCAAGGGCAAAATCGGTGCCGGGCAAATGGGTTGCGAACAAGTCACCGTGCAGAATCTCCGGGTTGTCCGGGTGAACGCCGACTTGAATATGCTGGTTGTGTGCGGCGCGGTTCCCGGCCCGAAAGGCAGTCTTGTCACGGTCAAGTCCACCGTCAAGACGCACAAGGTCAAACAGCTCGGCGCGGATATCAGCCGCAACCCGCAGAAGGCCTCCGGTCGTAACCCGCAGAAGGCCTCCGCGAGAAAGTAAGAAAGGGGTGTGTCTCAATTGTCTACCGTGAATGTTTTGAACATGTCCGGCGAACAGGCCGGAACCGTGGAACTGAACGACGCGATTTTTGGGATTGAACCCAATGAGGCTGTCGTGCATATGGTCGTCCGGAATCATCTGGCGAACTGCCGTCAGGGAACCCAGAGCGCGTTGACCCGCGCCGAGGTGTCGGGCGGCGGCCGGAAACCGTGGCGTCAGAAGGGTACCGGACACGCCCGGCAGGGCAGTACCCGCGCCCCCCAGTGGACACACGGCGGTGTGGCGTTCGCGCCCAAGCCGCGTAGTTACAAGTTCCATGTCAATAAGAAAGTGCGCCGTCTGGCGTTGAAGTCGGTTCTGTCGGCGAAGGCCAAAGAGGGGAATCTGCTCGTTATCGACGCCATCAAGCTGGACGAAATCAAGACCGCGACATTCCGGAAGTTTCTGGAAGCCGTCAAGGCCAACGGCAAGGCCGTCATCGTGACCCCCGCCGTGGATATGACCGTCTACAAGAGCGCACGCAATCTCCCCGGCGTGCTGACCACCCCCGCCGCGCAGTTGAACGTGTACGACGTTCTCAACGCGCAGTATCTGGTAGTGGACCAAGCCGCCCTCGCCAAAATCGAGGAGGTGTATCTGTAATGGCTACCGCTTATGACATCATCATCCGCCCCGTCATTACGGAACGTTCGATGAACTCCGCGCAGGATAAGAAGTACGTCTTTGAAGTCGCGCCGGACGCGGGCAAGATTCAGATTAAAGAGGCCGTTGAGGAAATTTTCGGCGTGAAAGTCGCCGACGTGAACACGATGAACGTACGCGGCAAGCGGAAACGCGTCGGCGCGGGGCGTCCGGGCATGACAAAGAGCTGGAAAAAGGCCTATGTCCGCCTGAAAGACGACTCCAAGACCATCGAGTTCTTTGAAGGCATGGTCTGACGGGGAAGGAGTGTAAAAACCAATGTCCATTAAGAGCTACAAGCCGACAACCCCGTCACGGCGGCAGATGACCGTATCCGGGTTTGACGGTATCGACAAGCACGCCCGCCCGGAACCGTCTTTGACAACCACGCTCCAAAAGAGCGCCGGGCGTAACAGTTACGGACACATTACCGTCCGGCACCGTGGCGGCGGCAACAAGCGCAAGTATCGTATCATCGACTTTAAGCGCGACAAGCACGATATGTTTGCAACCGTGATTCGTCTGGAGTACGACCCCAACCGGAGCGCGAATATCGCCCTGTTGGAGTACGAGGACGGCGAACGGCGTTATATTCTGGCACCTGTCGGCCTCAAAGCCGGAGACAAAGTCGAATCCGGCGCTTCCGCCGATATCAAGCCCGGTAACGCCCTCCCGATTGCCAACATTCCTGTTGGTACGGTCATCCACAACATCGAAATGCACCCCGGCAAGGGCGCGCAACTCGTACGCTCCGCCGGAACCGCCGCGCAGTTAATGGCTAAAGAAGGCCGTGACGCTCAAATCCGTATGCCGTCCGGCGAAGTGCGCATTGTGCGTATTAACTGCATGGCGACTATTGGTCAGGTCGGCAACATCGACCATGAGAATATCAACATCGGCAAGGCCGGACGCAAGCGCCATATGGGTTGGCGTCCGACAGTGCGCGGTTCCGTCATGAACCCCAACGACCACCCGCACGGCGGCGGCGAAGGCCGCGCCCCTGTAGGCCGTCCGGGTCCCGTGACCCCGTGGGGCAAGCCCGCGCTCGGATTCAAGACCCGCAAGGGCAAGAATCCCACCAACAAGTTTATTGTCAAGCGCCGCAACGAGAAGTAAGGAGGCTGTACGCTGTGAGCAGATCTATCAAGAAAGGCCCGTTCGTAGCCCCGGAGCTTCTCAAGCGGGTCGAGGAAATGAACGCGAAGAACGAAAAGAAAGTCCTGAAAACGTGGAGCCGCGCTTCCACGATTTTCCCGGCGTTCGTAGGCCACACTATCGCCGTCCACGACGGGCGCAAACATGTTCCCGTCTACATTCAGGAGGACATGGTAGGCCACAAGTTAGGCGAGTTCGCGCCTACCCGCACCTTCCGCGGACACAGGAAGGACTCTTAAGGGAAGGAGCCACAGGATATGGAACACAACGAAGCCAGTGCATATCTGCACTATGTGCGCATCTCCCCCCGGAAAGTCCAGATTGTGTGCGACCTGATTCGCGGCAAGGACACCGGCACGGCGATGGCAATTCTCATGCAGACCCCGAAGGCCGCTTCCGAACCGCTTCAGAAGCTCCTCAAAAGCGCGGTCGCCAACGCGGAGAACAACTTCAACATGAACCCGGAAAAACTGGTCGTGTCGGAAGTGTTCGCCACGCCCGGCCCCACGTTGAAGCGCATTATGCCGCGTGCGCAGGGACGCGCCTACCGTATCAACAAGCGTACGTCCCATGTCACATTGAGCGTCGCGGAGAAGGCATAAGGGAGGGACAGTTTTATGGGACAGAAAGTGAATCCGCACGGATTGCGCGTGGGCGTCATCAAAGACTGGGATTCCCGGTGGTATGCCAGTGAGGAGAAGGTCGGAGACCTCATCGTAGAGGACCAGAATATCCGCAAGTTCCTGAAAAAGACCCTCTACGGCGCGGGCGTCCCCCGGATTGAAATTGAACGCAGTAACGATATCGTGACAATCTTCCTGCACTGCGCCCGTCCGGGTATGGTTATCGGACAGGGCGGCAAGCAGATTGAGGAGTACCGGCAGGCACTCGAAAAGATGATTGCCAAGAAAGTCCGTCTCAACATCGTGGAAGTCAAAAACCCCGATATGGACGCGCAGCTTGTCGCCGAGAATATCGCCCAACAGCTCGAAAAGCGTATCAGCCACCGCCGCGCCATGAAAAACGCGATGGCTCGCGCCATGCGTGCCGGTGCCAAGGGCATTAAGACCTGTTGTTCCGGTCGTCTGGGCGGACGCGAAATCGCCGGTGTCGAACACTATCACGAAGGCACGATTCCCCTGCAAACTATCCGCGCCGACATTGAGTACGGTTTCGCCGAGGCCGCCACGACATTCGGTCGTATCGGCGTCAAGGTCTGGATTTACAAGGGCGAAGTCCTGTCTCAGACGTTGCGCACGACACCGCGTACCATGGACACCAGCAAGCCCTATCAGGAACGCCGCGAGCGTCGCCGCCGCGACGACCGCCGGAGCGGCGGATTCAACCGTGACCGTCAGGGCGGCGGATTCAGTCGTGACCGCCAAGGCGCTCCGGGCGGCAGTTTCAACCGTGACCGTCAGGGCGGTCAAGGCCAAGGCGGCGGATTTAACCGTGACCGCCAAGGCGCTCCGGGCGGCGGATTCAACCGTCAAGGCCAAGGCGGCGGGTTCAACCGTGACCGTCAAGGCGGAGGCTTTAACCGTGACCGTCAGGGCGGCGGATTCAACCGTGACCGTCAAGGCGCTCCGGGGCGTCCCGCCGGCCTCAACCGTCAGATGAACACGCCGCGCCCGACCCGTCCGGCTCCCGCCGAGGGTGCCGCCCCCGAAGCTCCCGCCAAGGAAGGAGGGGCAGAATAACCATGTTAATGCCTAAGAGAGTCAAATACCGCCGCGTCCACCGCGGACGCATGACCGGCAAGGCCACACGCGGCAATACTATCAGCTATGGCGAGTTCGGCCTTCAGGCCACGGAACCCGGCTGGATTACCAGTAACCAGATTGAGGCCGCCCGTATCGCCATGACGCGTTACACCCGGCGCGGCGGTCAGGTGTGGATTAAGATTTTCCCCGACAAGCCCGTGACCAAGAAGCCCGCCGAAACCCGTATGGGTTCCGGTAAAGGCTCTCCTGAGTTCTGGGTGGCGGTGGTGAAACCCGGTCGCGTGATGTTTGAAATCGCGGGCGTCTCCGAGGAAACCGCCAAGGAAGCGCTCCGTCTGGCAAGCCACAAACTGCCCATCAAGACCAAAATCATCCGCCGTGAGGACATTGCCGTGGAAGCGGCGGTCACGTCCGTGGAAGCAGGTGAGTGAGAATGAAGGCAAGTGAATTTCGCAAGATGACCAAGGAAGAGTTGGACGAAAAACTCGTCGGCTTGAAAAAGGACCTCTTTTTCCTGCGGATGCAGCACGCCACGAACCAGCTCGACAACCCCCTCAAAATCCGGGAAACCCGGCACGACATCGCCCGTGTCAAGACGGTTCTCGCCGAACTCGCGGCGCGGCACTGATAAGGAGGAATCAACATGAGTGAAGAAAAACGGACTTCCTCCCGCAAGACCCGCGTCGGCAAGGTCGTATCCGATAAGATGGACAAAACGGTGGTCGTCGCGGTAGCGGACCGCGTCGCGCACCCGCTCTACAAGAAAATCGTCGGGCGCACGTACAAGCTCAAAGCCCACGACGAAAACAACGAGTGCGGCGTAGGCGACCGCGTGCAGGTGATGGAGACCCGCCCCCTGTCGAAAGACAAGCGCTGGCGCGTCGTCAAAATCATCGAGAAGGCGAAGTAATAAGGAGGCGCTGAAAGTTGATTCAACAGGAAACGTTTCTCAAAGTCGCCGATAACACCGGGGCGCGTGAGATTAAATGTATCCGGGTTTTAGGCGGCTCCACCCGGAAGTACGGCAATATCGGTGACGTGATTGTCGCGTCCGTGCGGAAGTCGACGCCCGGCGGCATGGTCAAGAAAGGCGAAGTCGTCCGCGCCGTCATCGTGCGGAGCGCCAAGGGAATCCGCCGCGCCGACGGGACTTATGTCCGGTTCGACGACAACGCCGCCGTGCTGATTCGTGACGACAAGAACCCCAGAGGCACCCGTATTTTCGGGCCGGTGGCGCGGGAACTCCGCGACCGGGATTATATGAAAATCCTGTCTCTGGCGCCGGAAGTGATTTGAGGAGGCGCAAGTATGGTACTGAAAGTCAAGAAGGGCGATACCGTGCGCGTCCTCTCCGGCAAGGACCGGGGCAAAGAGGGCAAAGTCATGGGTACCGTGCCCAAAGAAGGCAAAGTCGTGGTCGAAGGCCTCAACATGGTCACGTGTCACGTCAAGCCCCGCAGACAGGGCGAGACCGGCGGCATTATCAGCCGTGAGGCCGCTATGCCCGCCTGTAAAGTACAGGTCGTGTGTCCGAAGTGCGGCAAGGCCACCCGCGTCGCCTACAAGATTGAGGACAATAAAAAGTTCCGCGTCTGCAAGCACTGCGGCGCGGCGCTGTGAGAGGAGCGGGAACATGGCAAGACTGAAAGAACGTTACAAGGCCGATGTCGCCCCGGCTCTGATGAAGCAGTTTAGTTACAGGAGCGTCATGCAGATTCCGCGTATTGAAAAAGTCGTCGTCAACGTCGGTTGCGGCGAAGCACGCGAAAACGCCAAGATTCTGGATAACGTCTCCGGCGACCTCGCCAAGATTACCGGTCAGAAACCCGTTATCACCCGCGCCCGGAAATCTATTGCCAACTTCAAACTGCGCGAAAATATGCCCATCGGCGCGAAGGTCACACTCCGCGGCGACAAGATGTGGGAATTTCTCGACCGTCTGTTCAACGTGGCTTTGCCGCGTGTGCGCGACTTCCAAGGCATTAACCCCAACGCGTTCGACGGACGCGGCAATTATGCCCTTGGTATCCGTGAACAGTTGATTTTCCCCGAAATCGAGTACGATAAAATTGACAAAATCCGCGGTATGGACGTGGTTATCTGCACCACCGCCAAGACCGATGAAGAGGCCCGCGCCCTGCTCGCGCAAGTCGGCGCGCCGTTCGCCCGCTGAGGAGGATTAAAATGGCTAAGAAATCTATGATTCTCAAGCAACAGCGGCCCGCGAAATATTCCACGCGCAAGTACAACCGCTGTAAACTCTGCGGACGCCCTCACGCGTACCTCCGCAATTATGGCGTCTGCCGAATCTGTTTCCGTGAGTTAGCCTATCACGGACAGATTCCCGGTGTCCGGAAGGCGTCCTTCTGAGATACCAGTAATGTTCGCTCCGAATGTAGACACCGGCTCCGGGGGCCGGTGTCCCCGGACGGCGAAAGGTCACGGATACCGGCGGGAGAAGGCGAACCCGTCCGGGGTCGCCTGTTAAGGTCTCTGTGATACCTCGCCGCCGCAGCGGCCACGACGCCGCCACCCTTATGTAAGGAGGACTTATTATGCACATCACCGATCCGGTCGCGGATATGCTCACCCGTATCCGAAACGCCAACGCGGCAAAACATGACAAGGTGGAAGTCCCCGCCTCCAACATGAAAAAGAGCATTGCCCGCATTCTCATGGAAGAGGGCTATATCCGCAATTACCAGATTGTGGACGACTGCCCCCAAGGAACTATCCGCATTACGTTGAAGTACAACACCGGCAAGGAACGGGTCATCACGGGACTCAAACGCGTCTCGAAGCCCGGCCTCCGCGTGTACGCCGGAGCCGACGAACTCCCCAAGGTGTTACGCGGCCTCGGTATCGCTATCATTTCCACGTCCAGAGGCGTCATGACCGACAAGAAAGCGCGTGAACTCCACGTCGGCGGCGAAGTTCTGGCGTTCGTGTGGTAAGGGGGTATCAGCATGTCTCGAATTGGCAGAATGCCCATTACCGTCCCGGCCGGGGTCACGGTCGACATCGCCGAAGGCAACGTTGTCACCGTCAAGGGACCCAAGGGAGAACTGACACAGGCTCTCCGCCCCGAAATGAAAATCAAGCTCGACGGCGCTGTCCTGACTGTGGAACGCCCGTCTGACGACAAACTCCACCGCAGTCTGCACGGCCTGACGCGCTCCCTGCTCCATAACATGGTTGTGGGCGTGACCGACGGCTACAAGAAGGAACTCGAAGTCAACGGCGTGGGCTACCGTGTCGCCAAGGAGGGAAACAACCTCGTCATGACGCTGGGCTACTCCCACCCGATTACCGTGGCGGAGACGGACGGCATTCAGATTGACGTACCCGCGCCGAATAAAATCGTAATCAGCGGCTGCGACAAGCAGAAAGTCGGACAGTTTGCCGCCGAAGTCCGCGAGAAGCGCCCGCCCGAACCCTACAAGGGCAAAGGTATCAAGTACGCCGACGAAGTCATCCGCCGCAAGGTCGGCAAGACCGGCGCGAAGAAATAAGGAGGCGCTTTGACATGATTAAACGTCCCAATACCAACGCGCAGCGTATGAAGCGCCATAAGCGCATCCGCGCCAAGATTTCCGGCACTGCCGAGACGCCGCGTTTGAACGTGTTCCGCAGTGAGGCCAATATCTACGCCCAAGTCATCGACGACAGCAAGGGCATGACACTTGTTTCCGCGTCCTCCCTCGACAAGGAAATTGAGGGCTACGGCGGCAACAAGACAGCCGCCGAAGCCGTCGGCAAACTCGTCGCCAAACGCGCTCTTGAGAAGGGTATCGAAACCGTGGTCTTTGACCGTGGCGGATATCTGTATCACGGTCGTGTCAAGGCGCTGGCGGAAGGTGCCCGCGAGGGCGGACTGAAATTCTAAGGGAGGAGGAACGACACAATGCCCAGATTTGAACGCGAACAGAGCGAATATATTGAGAAAGTCGTTTCCCTGAACCGGGTGTCCAAGACCGTCAAGGGCGGTCGTGTGATGAAGTTCTCGGCGCTGGTAGTCGTGGGAGACGGCAAGGGGAAAGTCGGCTACGGCCTCGGCAAGGCCGCCGAAGTCCCCGAAGCCATCCGTAAGGGAATTGAAGCCGCCAAGAAAAACCTCATCACGGTGACACTCTCCGGTGACACGATTCCTCATGAAACTATCGGCGTATCCGGTGCCGGTCGCGTGCTGATGAAGCCCGCCGCCCCCGGTACTGGCGTTATCGCCGGCGGCGCAGTCCGTGCCGTCGTCGAGGCCGCCGGCATTAAAGATATCCGTACGAAGTGCCTGCGCTCCAACAACCCCAACAACGTGGTAGCCGCCGCGTTTGAGGGTCTCATGAGCATGCGCGGCCCCGAAGAAGTCGCCCGTATCCGGGGCAAGAGTCCCGCGGATATCGTGGGCTGAGGAGGCCACTGACATGAACTATAAAATTACGCTCGTCAAGAGCCTGAACGGACGCCTGAAAAAGCAGATTGCCACCGCGCACGCGTTAGGCCTGCGCCGTATCGGCGACACCACCACCCAGCCCGATAACGACTGCACACGCGGCAAAATTGCCAAAATCGGCTATCTGCTCCACGTCACACAGGAAGAAGGAGGCGCGAACGCATGAAGCTGAGCGAATTGTCCCCGGCGGAAGGTTCCGCCCGTTCCGCGTACCGCAAGGGTCGCGGTGCCGGTTCCGGCAACGGCAAAACCGCCGGGCGCGGTCACAAGGGTCAGAAAGCCCGTTCGGGCGGCAAGGTTCGCGCCGGATTCGAGGGCGGTCAAATGCCTCTGGCGCGTCGTGTGCCGAAGCGCGGTTTCAACAATATCTTTGCCAAGCCGCTGGAAATCATCAACCTGAACGCGCTGGACGCGTTCAACGACGGCGATACGGTCACGGCGGAAGCCCTGCTCGAAAAGCGGATTCTCTCGTCCTGCCGCTACGGCTACAAGGTTCTCGGCAAGGGTTCCGTGACCAAGAAAGTGACCGTACAGGCCAACGCGTTTTCTGAGTCCGCCAAAAAGGCCATTGAGGAAGCCGGAGGGAAAGCCGAGGTGCTCTGATGATTCAGACCATTCAACGGGCGTGGGCAGTCCCGGAACTGCGGCGGAAAATCGTCTTTACGATGCTGATTCTGCTGATTTTCCGGATTGGCAACGCCATTACCGTGCCGTATATCGACACCGCCATTCTGAAACAACAGCTTGACGCCATGGGTACGACTTATTTCGGACTGCTGAACGCCATGAGCGGCGGCGCGTTCCAAATGGCTACCGTGTTCGCGTTGAGCATTCAGCCCTATATCAACAGTTCCATTATTATCCAGCTCTTAACGGTCGCCATTCCCGCCCTTGAACGCCTGTCGAAAGAGGGCGGCGAGGAAGGCCGGAAGAAAATCCAGTCCATTACCCGCTACACCACAATCGGAATCGCCGTGTTACAGGCCGTCGGCTACTACTTCATGATGAAGCGCTACGGCATTCTGCAAGAGGGCGGCACCGGTATCTGGCCCGCACTCGTGATTATTGTCACGCTGATTGCCGGTTCGTCGTTCGTGATGTGGATGGGCGAACAGGTCAACGAGTTCGGCATTGGCAACGGTATTTCTATGATTCTGTTCGCGGGCATTCTGTCCCGCGTACCCAGCATGATTACCGGACTTGTGGAGGGCGTCCAGACGTGGTCGAACCTCCAGAGCGGCGACATGACCCTTGAAACCCTGCAAAGCGCGGGTTACACCGAGGAAAGCGCCCAGCGCCTGATTGATTCCGCTATTGCCCCGTGGGGCGCGGTTCTGCTGGTGCTTGGCATGCTGGCGCTGATAGTGTTCATCGTGTTCATCAACGACGCCGAACGCCGGATTCCCGTGCAGTACGCGAAACGTCAGGTTGGACGCCGTATGTACGGTGGACAGTCGACTAACCTGCCCATGAAAGTCGGCATGGCGGGCGTACTCCCGATTATCTTCGCACAAAGTATCGCCTCCCTGCCTATCACGGTGTGGAGTTTCATCGGCATTCCGCAGGAGGGAACCGTGTCCTATGCCATTTACAAGGCCATTGACGCGCAGTCGTTCCTCTACATGGTGGTCTACTTCATCATGATTATCGGGTTCAGCTACTTCTACGCTACCATTCAGTTCAACCCGGTCGAGATTGCCAACAACCTGAAAAAACAGGGCGGTTTCATTCCCGGATTCCGTCCCGGCAAGCCCACCATCGAGTTTATCAAGCGCGTACTGAACCGTATCACGTTCTTTGGCGCGATTTACCTTGGCATTGTGGCACTCTGTCCGCTGATTGTGGGTAAAATCGTGCAGAACAGTTCCGTATCCATCGGCGGCACGTCCGTCATCATCGTGGTTGGCGTGGCGCTGGAAACCGTCAAGGCGTTGGAATCCCAAATGCTCATGCGTCAGTACAAGGGATTCTTGGAGTGAGAGAAGGAGCTTATGAAACTGATTCTGTTAGGCGCTCCCGGCGCTGGAAAAGGCACTCAGGCGGAGATTCTCTGTGACCGCCTCCACATCCCGACCATTTCCACCGGAAATATCCTCCGGGCGGCGGTCAAGAACGGCACCCCCACCGGATTAAAGGCGAAAGCCTTCATGGACGCCGGGAAACTCGTCCCGGATGAGGTCATCATTGGCATTATCTCCGAGCGTCTGCAAGAGGACGACTGCAAGAACGGCTATATTTTAGACGGTGTGCCGCGTACGCTTGCGCAGGCGGAAGCCATCGAAAAGGCCGGAATCACATTTGACGCGGTGGTGTCCATCGAGATTTCGGACGAAACCATCATGGAACGCATGGGCGGACGCCGTGTCTGTGAATCTTGCGGCGCGAGTTACCATGTTGTGGCGGTGCCGCCGAAACAGGAGGGCGTGTGCGACCGTTGCGGCGGGAAACTTGTCCAGCGCAAGGACGACGCCCCCGAAACCGTCAAGTCCCGTCTGGACGTGTATCATCAGGAGACGGAACCGCTGAAAGTCTTTTACGCGAAGCGGAACCTGCTCAAAACGGTGGAAAATCAGTCCACGGTGGAGGCCACCACGGCGGCGATACTCAAAGTCTTGGAGGCGTAACCCGCATGACGCCAAATCCATTCCGCCTGAAAGTGTCCGCCGGACAGAAAGAGCGAATTGTCCTGAAGTCCCCGCATGAAATTGAACTCATGCGCCGCGCCGGACAAATCACGGCGGCGGCTCGCGCCCTTGCCGGTACGCTGATTAAACCCGGCGTCACTACGCAGTCGATTGACCGGGAAGTGTCCGCGTTTATCCGCGGACAGGGCGCGGTGCCGTCCTTCTACCACTATAACGGATTCCCCGCGAGTGTGTGTATCAGTGTCAACGAGGAAGTTATCCACGGCATTCCGGGGAAGCGGCGTCTCAAAGAGGGCGATATCGTCAGTGTCGACGTGGGCGCGTTCATCGGCGGCTATCACGGCGACTGTTGCGCCACGTTCCCCTGTGGCGAAATCTCCCCGGAGGCGCAAAACCTGATTGACGTGACCCGCCAGAGTTTCTTTGAGGGTATCGCGTTCGCCCGTGAGGGAAACCGCCTCTTTGACATTTCCGCCGCCGTGCAGGCCTATGTCGAAAGTCACGGCTATTCGATTGTCCGGGAGTACGTCGGACACGGCGTCGGAAGTCATCTTCACGAAGCGCCCGAAGTCCCGAACTATGTACCCGACCGCAAGGGCGGCAATCCCCGCCTTGTGCGCGGCATGACCATCGCCGTGGAACCCATGGTCAACGCGGGTCTGCCGGGCGTCAACGTCCTTGACAACAAATGGACGGTCGTCACGAAAGACGGTCAATGGGCCGCCCATTACGAAAATACCATCCTGATTACCGACGGGGAACCGGAAATTCTGACCGCCCCGGCTATTTGAACAGGTAACAGTATGGACATTGAGAAATCGAACATCGTGCGCTCCGGCGCTGGACGCGACAAGGGCAAACTCTTTGTCGTTCTCGCGGTCGAGGGGGACTATCTCCTGTTAGCCGACGGGAAGTCCCGCAAGCTGGAAGCGCCGAAACGTAAAAAACGGCGTCACGTCTTGTTTGTCGCCGCCGCCGACGAAAACCGGCTCTCCAAAAAAATCAGAGGTGAGGAGAAAATCACCAACAGTGAACTCCGCAGGGCGCTGGCGGCCTACCGCGACGCCCAAGCGGAACAGGAGGGATAACGCTTGGCAAAATCCGACATGATTGAGGTCGAGGGCGTAGTGGTCGAAGCTCTGCCCAACACAACCTTTCAGGTTGACATCGGCAACGGGCATAAAATCCTTGCCCATATTTCCGGAAAACTCAGAATGAATTTCATCAGGATTCTGCCCGGCGACCGGGTCACGGTGGAAATGTCCCCCTATGACCTCACGCGAGGCCGAAT
>JAFSRZ010000030.1 GCA_017445875.1 Oscillospiraceae bacterium
AATTTACGCTCGCGGACTGTTACACAAACTGGAGTACCGTAAAGGAAACTTTCGGGAAACGGGACAGGTTGAAGCGAGAAAAAGCAAAACGTATGCAATGATTACGTTTACGTACATTTGCCTACGTTTTTTGAAGCAGGTGGCGTAATGTCTCCGATTCTGGGAAACGCGATTGCACTGCTTGCCGTGGCGTTACTGGTGGCGGTATGTGTCCGGAACCTGTGGCGGGACGCCAGACGCGGCGGTTGTGGCGGCTGTGGCGGCTGTAGCGGACAGTGCAGCCACTGCGCCGGATGTGCCGCGAAAAAGCGCGGCTGACAGTTCTTGACCCGTTCAATAGACAAGGGACAGTCCGGTGTCGGACTGTCCCTGTGCTGTCAGTTTTTCGTGGCGTAGCGGTAAATGAATGTGATAATCTGTCCGCGTGTGCAGACTTCCGCCGGGTGGAAGGTGTTGTCACTGTAACCCTGCGTCACGTCGATGGACGACGCCCAGTTGACGGAATCATAGCAGAATCTTCCCTTTGCCACATCCTTGAACGTGTTGACGCTCTTGACCGGAGGCGTACCCGCGTAGCGGTGGAGGAAGGTCACGATTTGTCCGCGGTTGCAGTAGGTGTCCGGGGAGAACTTCGTCTCACTGGTGCCGTTGGTGATACCGCGTTCCACCGCCCACAGAACCGCGTTGTAATAGCTGTCAGTGGGTACAATGTCCGTAAACGGATTGCCGGTGGAAGTCGGCGCGGGCGCGCCTGCCAGACGCCACAGGAACGTGACCGCGCTGGCCCGCGTACAGCGTTCGGCGGGGTTGAAATACTGCGACGGGTTTATGATGACATTGTGTTCGACCGCCCACTTGACCGGCTCGTAATAGTATTTCTCGGTCGGCACATCCGGGGGTATGACAGTCTTTGACGTAACTTGCACGGGGAAAAGTCTGTCGGCGCGGGGATTCCCCTCCATGTCCACGAGTCTGAAGTCAAGACCGGCTGTCCCTTCCTGATTCCCGTGTATGGACAGTTCCACGTTCACCACGCCGTAACTGTCAAGGGGCGGCATATCGTCGCGGGATTCTTCGGAAACCGTGACAATTCCGGTTGGATGGCTGTCCACCTCGAACGCCTTCGCGTCGGGCATACAGCTATAGCGGACGGACAATATTTTTGTTTCACCGGGCTTTAGTGTCAGGGAACCGGGCGAAACCGTGATGAGCGGCACAATGTCCAGCGCGTCCGCGACGCGGAACCACCCGCCGCCATATTCCGCCGTCATGGCAAGCCATACCGAACCGTCATTCAGTCTCGCGCCCCGACTGCACAGACACGCGCCTTGACTGAATTTGCCGTACGACGCGGCGTCGGTGGGCGTGCGGTAGACATTGACCGGGTTCTGGAATGTGACTTCCGCGTCAAAGTCAAAGCGTTCCTTGATTCCGCTGTCAAGGGCGTACACTTCCACCTCCAAGCCGCCGGAAATCAGGCGTTCCCCGCCCCGCAAAAGGGAAATCTGGAATGTTTGCTTTCCGGCGCGTTTCCCTTCCAGAATCAGTGTAGCCGTACCGGCGTTGAAATCTCTCTCCTGCCACTCTTTGAACGAGACAATATCGCTTGCGCGAATGGAGGATATGTCCAAGTCGCTGATATCCTCGCCCTGAAACTGGATGGTAATGGCGTCGCTTGTACCCTGTTCGATTCTGAGCGGGTTCGGGGAGAACGAAATTTCCGCGGCGGGGACAACGGTAATGGTAATGGACTTGTTGACCGTTTTGCCGCTGGAATCCGCGGCGGTGATTTTCAGTGTGTGTGTGTTGACGGATAAGTCCGCGCCTTTGAACTCGTTAATAGCGGACGTGCCGATATCCAGAGAAGTCTTTCCGTTCAGGTTCGGGACGCTCTTTGACCAGTTGCCCAGCGTGGCCTTGACTTCCGTCAGGGGATAGTTGGAGGTGATACTTCCCGTGATATCGCATTCACTGCCCTGCGTGATGGTGTAGGCGGTCTGTTTGGGGTCAATGGACAGCGTGGAGGGGGCGTTGACATAGTTCGGACGCGCCAAGAAGACGATTTTCGGATTTGTACTGCCAGCCAATTGCCCCGTTTTTGCGCTGTATTTGTGTTTTGTGACCTTATTCCCGGAATTGCCTTCAATGGTATAAATATAGTTGGAATCGACGCTCCACACCAATCCGACATGGTTGCTGACGTTCTTTTTGCTGTTGCCAATATAGGCAATGTCGCCGGGGGCGGTCGTCTTCGAGCCGAGTTTGTAGGCCGGAGCGCCGTACAGGTTGTTCTGCATATTGGAGACGTTATACCCGCTGGCGAGTGCGTTCTTTTTGATGATAGAAGTGGGAATCCCTGCCTGATTGGCGCACCAGCTAATAAAGATTGCGCACCACATGGCGGATTGATTATAGCCGTAATACCAGACATTATATTTGGTATAGTTCTCCCCGACTTCCTTATAGCCCTCCTGTGTCAAGGCAATTCCCACGATATCCTCCGCCTGATTGCCCGTTTTCTTCCACGTGTTGGGATGTGTCTGGTTGGGCTGCGGGGCGGCGGCTCCGACGTTGACGGTACCGTCATAAAGAACCGAATCCATAAAGCTGTCCGATTCCACGCGCCAGCCGTCGTCGGCATTTCCGCTCAATTGGAGTGTGTGTGTGCTTGTGTACGGCGTTCCGTTCACGGTCTCCGTCACGTCGGCGGACAGTTCCCCGGTGTTGGCGTCGTAACGCGTGACAATGAACACAACGTCGTCGACGACCTTTTCACGTTCGCCCAGATTCTCGACGCGCACAATGACATTTTCGAGCGTGTCGTTGGAAAGCCAGCTTTCCAGCGTTTTGCCGTCATAGTTGGCAACTCCCCCTGTGAGAAGTTCCTTGAAATAGGTGTCCAGCAGTTCCGACAGGGAATCATCCATTTCAGTCGACGCTTCCCCGCCGTCGTCAGTGCTTCCGGGTGTCTGTTCGCCGTCGCCGGTGCCTTCGGGTGTCTGTTCGCCGTCGCCGGCGTTTTCGGGTTCCTGTTCCTCGCTGACGCCCGGCATAACCGCTGTATTCTCCGTGGCCTCCGCCGGTGCCGCCGGAAACAGCGTCAGTATCAGACAGCATACGAGCATCATAATACACATTCGTTTTTTCATGGCGTATCTCCTTAGAATTGTGTTCGGACAGCGTTTGCCCGTCCGGTATCCCGCGGACAGTGTAGCATGTTTTCGGCACGGTGTCCACTGCTTTTTCGTCCCCCTTTCCTGACCCCGTACCAAAGAGGAGCGACGCACGCGCCACAACTCTTTACGGGCTGATTATACACGCACGGAAAACCTTGGTTTTGCAACTTGTAATGTGCCGTAAAATATGCTATCATCAGACATTACAGAACAGAAAAGGAGCGGTTTTCTATGAAAAAAATCATCTTTTTGGACGTAGACGGGACTTTGGTGGACTACGAGAACCGGATACCGGAATCCGCCGTCCGCGCCGTCCGCCGGGCGCGGGAGAACGGACACCGGGTCTATATCTGCACGGGGCGGAGCCGTGCGGAAGTCTACCCGCCCCTGTGGGACATCGGCCTTGACGGCATGATTGGCGGCAACGGCAGTTATGTCGAGAACCACGGGACGGTTGTCATGCACCGCCTGATTACGGCGGAGCAGTGCCGGAACGTCGTGGACTGGCTGCACGGGCGCGGACTGGAATTTTATCTGGAGAGCAACAACGGCCTGTTTGCCAGTGAACACTTCGAGACGGCGGCGCTTGACGCCATACGGCTTTACTGCAAGCGCAAGGAGAAGCCCGGCGCGGAAGCAATGACTGTCCGTTCGGTGTTCCCCGACATGATTTTCGGCGGCGAACTCTACCGCGACGACCTCAACAAAATCAGCTTTTTGCTGTCCGGCTATCAGGACTATCTGGACGCAAAAGCGGCGTTCCCGGACTTGAAAGCCGGTACATGGGGCGGCAAGGGGGAAGAAGCCCTGTTTGGTGATTTGGGCGTCAGGGACATTGACAAGGCCATCGCCATTCACACGCTTGTTGACTATCTCCGCGCCGACATGCGCGATACCATTGCTTTCGGGGACGCAAAAGTAGATATTCCCATGTTGCAATGCTGTTCGTTTGGTGTCGCCATGGGAAGCGGCGGCGCGGAAATCAAAGCCGTCGCGGACTACGTGACCGGCGACGTGGAACAGGACGGACTTTATCAGGCCTTCGATAAACTCGGCCTGCTCGAAAATCCATAAAACGCTTTCCGGCGTCCATTTCGCCCTGTCTGTAACGGTGAGACAACGCGTTTCGCCTTGACACACAACGTCCGCAATGGTACAATGTTTCCCCAATCAGGCAGTTGAAAAGAGGACAGACACATGTTTCAGGTACTTTCCACGGACGGACACGCACGGCGCGGACGCTTCCACTGTGCGCACGGCGGCGCGGTCGAGACGCCCGTCTTTATGAATGTCGCCACACAGGCCGCCATCAAAGGCGGCGTGTCGGCGTGGGACTTGCGCGGGGTCGGCTGTCAGATTGCCTTGTCCAACACGTATCATCTGCATTTGCGTCCGGGTGATGAACGTGTCCGGGCGCTGGGCGGCCTGCACCGCTTCATGAACTGGGACGGCCCCATTTTGACTGATTCCGGCGGCTTTCAGGTGTTTTCGCTGGCACCGTTGCGCAAAATCCGCGAGGAGGGCGTACAATTCGCGTCCCATATCGACGGACACCGTATCTTCATGGGGCCGGAGGAATCCATGCGGATACAGTCCAATTTGGGCAGTGATATCGCAATGGCGTTTGATGAATGTGTCGAGAACCCCGCGCCGTACGACTACGCCAAGGCCAGTTGTGCGCGTACATTGCGCTGGCTGGAACGCTGTCAGGCCGAACATGAACGCCTCAACGCGTCGCCGGACACAATCAACCCGCGTCAAATGCTGTTCGGAATCAATCAGGGCGCGACGTACGCCGACTTGCGCGTCTGGCACATGGAGCGTATCGCCGAACTCGACTGCGACGGCTACGCAATCGGCGGACTGGCTGTCGGCGAACCCGCCGAAGTGATGTACGAAATCATAGAGGCCGTGGAGCCGTATATGCCCACGGACAAGCCCCGCTATTTAATGGGCGTCGGCACGCCCGTCAACATACTGGAAGCCGTACGGCGCGGCGTGGACTTTTTCGACTGCGTTATGCCGTCGCGCAACGGCAGACACGGGAAACTGTTCACTTGGGACGGCACCATCAATATTTTGAACGAGAAACACGCCTCAGATGACCGTCCCGTGAGCGACAAGTGTCACTGTCCGCTGTGCCGACACTATTCGCGGGCGTACCTGCGGCATTTGTTCAAGGCCGAAGAGGTGTTAGCGTTACGTCTGGCGGTGTTGCACAATCTCCAATTCTACAACGACCTCATGGCGGGAATCCGTCAGGCCATCGAGGCCGGACAATACGCCGCGTTTTACACGGAGTACGTCGAACGTCTCGCAAGGCGGATTTGAAAGCGTCCGCAATGAAAGGGATTTGCAAGTATGCGTTACGAGGATTTGATTTTTAAGATTCCACAGGAATCCCCGTCCTATGGAGAAGATTCGGCGTTCGTTGTCCGGCAAATTACCGCGATACTGGATGAACGGAAAGACAAGAATGATAACAAAATTATCATAAACACAAACTTGAAGTCCGGGCTGCCTCTGGAAAACATAAACAAAATTGCCGGGCCGATGATTGAAGCATGGGCGGGCGAAGTCTTTTCCGGCGTCAGAGATGACACCGATAATCAGTATCACCTCATCAATGTGGAGGCACAGGAACGCTTGGGAATGGCGGATGTAATTCTGCAATTCCGAAAGGACAAACAGGTGTTGACCGGAAATGTGGACGTGAAAGCGACCGCGAATGACATTCCCAACAGTGGAAAAGGGCCGAATATTACGTCTTTTGCGAGAATCCGAACGGCGTATGTGACAGACCCTGATTTTATGTTCATCATCCTGTCCATTAAACATCGCGTGTACTCCGAAAGAAATTCCGAAACCGGGCTGGTTGACGGAATCATGGAGGTTGTCAGTTACAACGCCTACGACTTGAAGTTCATCAGTGACGCCGACATCAGCTATAATCCGGCGCTGGGTACCGGTCAAATCCAGATTAAAGATATCCATTATGTCACTTACCAGTACCGAACCACATGGGAAATGTGTCAGCTCCTCGACAGGAAATACCTGCACAGTTCGCGGCGCAGTATGGACGATTTCTACAGGGAGGCGCGGCGGCATAAATGGATAAAGTAATTACATTGCTCTGCGGTGACGCCGTGGAGGAACTCCGAAAAATGCCCGATGAAAGCGTCAACCTGATAGCAACAGACCCGCCTTACAACCTGAACAAAAACTATGGCAACAATCAGGATAATTTGGCATTCGCGGAATATCTGGATTTTACCCGCCGGTGGCTTTCGGAGGCAAAGCGCGTCCTGACAAACAACGGTTCTATTTACGTGTTCATGGGCATGCGCTATATCTCTTACGTGTACACCATTCTGGAACAGGAACTGGGCATGACCTTTAACTCTTGGGTGACGTGGTTCTATACACAGGGTTCCGGAAAGACAAGGGGCTTTTCGCCCCGTCACGACGACATTCTGCTGTTTACCAAAAGCCCGAAACAGTTTGTCTTTCATCTGGACGCGGTGCGGGTGCCGCAGAAATACTACCGTTCCGTCAACAATATGCGCGGCGCAAATCCCGGAAATGTCTGGGAGTTCTCGCACATGCACTACTGCAACAGAAACAGGAAAAAACATCCCACGCAGAAGCCGGAAGGCCTGTTCGAGCGGATGATACTGGCCTCATCCAATGAAGGGGATACCGTGTTAGACCCGTTTGTAGGCAGTGGAACCCTCTTGCGGGTTTGTCAGCAGACGGGCAGGCGCGGGATAGGCATTGATATCAACCCGGACTATATCCAGTTGTCGCGGGAGCGATTGAACGAGCCGTTTTCCGGTTTCGACAGCATTGACGAACGGATGAAGCGTGTTCCGAATGACTTGAATGACGCTTCGATTCGTGCGGAATACGTCAGAAACCATGTGGAGTGGTTTTTGAAAAACCATCCCGACGCCGTAAAGGAATTTATGGCGGAAGTTGGGGAGAAGTACGGGGACTAAATCAAAGGAGCGGAACCGGCGGCAAAAACTGACTTTGTTGTGAGAAACCCCTTGCAAAACTGGAAACCTCTGCTATAATAGACACACTGCCGCGGGAAGTCAGACGTTCCCCGGATACCGCCAACCAACGGAAGGAGAACCTTGTTTTATGGAAAGTATGCTGATGATTGCGGCGATGATAGCGATTATGTACTTTTTCATGATTCGCCCGGAGAACAAGCGCAAGAAACAGGCGCAGGAAATGCGCGACAGCCTCAAAAAAGGCGACGTTATCACGACTATCGGCGGCATTGTGGGCAAGATTGTCTATGTCACGCCCAACAATACCGTGATTGTGGAGACCAGCGAGGACCGGGTACGGCTTGAAATCGCCAAGTGGGCGGTATCGAGTTTGGGCGTACAGGGTACCGAACAGGCCGAACCCGTCACAACCGAGTCCGCCGACAAGGAGAAAGTGACGCTCGACAAGAAGGCCGAAACGCGCTTGAATGGCGCTCCGGTCTCCGAGGAAGAATCCAAGTCATGACGCACGTACCACAGTCTCCGAAGGCATAACGCGCACTCCCCGGACATACGCTGAAACGCGAGAATGTCCGGGGAGGTTTTATCATGGGCGCGGAAAAAACAACGGTACGCCGGAAGTCGGGGGCGTTATGGGTAGTGGTCATGCGGGGCGTGGCGCTGTCCTTAGTTGTCTGGGCGTGCGGCGTCGGACTGCTGACGGGTATCATGACAGCGGGGGGCGTCGGGGAAGCAAACGCGTTCCCGATACTGTCCGGGCTGACAGGTCTGGCGGCGTTCGCGGGCGCGGTCAGCGTGGTACGACATACGCCGTGGGGGACACTCATTTCCGCCATGCTGGTGGCGGTACTGTTCACGTCGCTGTTGCTGTGCATGGGGCTTTTGAGCTGGAAAGAAATTTCGTGGACGGGTCACGGCGGGACGCTGTTATTATGGTCACTGTGCGGCGGCGTCGCGGCGGGGATATTAGGCCGTCCGCGCAGCAAAAAGCGCACAAGGCGGACGTGGTAACGGCGCGGCGTTCGGACATGTACAAAACGGGCGGCGCGACGGACATCCTAACAAAACGGGCGGCGGGAGTGTTCCCGCCGTCCGTACGCGCTTATTTGACCCGTCCGAGATATTCGCCGGTGCGGGTGTCGACTTGGATTTTTTCGCCCTCGTTGATGAACAGCGGGACTTTGATTTCCGCGCCGGTCTCCAGAATCGCGGACTTCGTGACATTCGTCGCGGTGTCGCCCTTGACGCCCGGTTCGGTCTGCGTGACTTCCAGATTCATGAAGTTGGGGACTTCCACGCCGAACACGGAGCCTTTATAGCTCAGCAGTTTGCACATGGTGTTTTCGGTGACGAACCGGAAGCCGTCGCCCAGAACGTCACGATTCAGCGGGATATCGTCGTAGGTGTTGGGGTCCATGAAGTGGTACAAGTCGCCGTCGTTCCACTGATACTCGGCGTCGCGGCGCTCAATCGACGCCTGCTCAAATTTCGCCGTCGGGTTGAAGGACGTTTCCGTGACGCCGCCCGTGATGACGTTTCTCATCTTGGTGCGCACGAACGCCGCGCCCTTGCCGGGCTTGACGTGCTGGAACTCGACCACCTGCATGACCTTCCCGTCCATCTCGAACGTGACGCCGTTCCGAAACTCCCCGGCCGTAATGGTAGGCATAGTTTCTCACTCCTTACAAAAATTGTGTCGCGGGCAGTTCCGCAACTGGTTTGTCAACGCGTCTATTGTAGCCGATATCGACGCGGATTGCAAGACTTTTTTCGATTTTCACAAAGAGCATTTACAAACGGCGCGTTTTCGGGTACAATGGACGTGTCGGGAGACCGGCACACACATCTTGAATAAGGAGGAATCCGCTTGAAAAAACTGTGGCAAATTCTGTTTGCGGCGGCGTTGTGCGCGTCCATGCTGACGGGATGTTTCGTAGAGGACGTGGAAATGTCCGCCGAACGCGTTGAGGCGGCGTCGGGCGAGGAGTCGTATACCGACTGGGCGGTTTACTGGTACAACTGCGGCAGTGACTTGGAATCCAAATGGGGCTGCGCGTCCGGGGACATCAAGGAAATGCTCAACGTTGACCTGTCCGACAAGGTGCAGGTCGTCGTACAGACCGGCGGCGCGAAAAAGTGGCACAATACGCAAATTGACGCCGGCAAACTTCAGCGGTACGTCTACAACAGCGACGGCTTCTATCTGGTGGACGAGCAGCCAAAGGGCAACATGGGCAGTCCGGAGACGCTCGCCGACTTCCTGAAGTTCTGCAAGGCGCATTATCCGGCGGCACATACGGCGGTTGTGTTCTGGAACCACGGCGGCGGGAGTGTCGACGGCGCGGCCTTCGACGAGAACTACGGCTACGATTCCCTGAAACTCAACGAATTTTATCAGGCGTTCCAGTCGGCCTTTGAACTCTCCACGGACAATCCGCCGGTAGACGTTGTGGGTTTCGACACCTGTCTGATGGCGACCATTGACACGGCGTACACCTTCTGCGACATTGCCCGCTATCTGGTGGCGTCGGAGGAGACCGAACCCGGTTGCGGCTGGTACTACACGGGCTGGCTGAAAGCGCTGTCCGACAATCCCGGCATGGACGGCGCGGAACTCGGCAAGGCTATTTGTGACGCCTTCGAGAAAGGCTGTCAGGACGAGGAAGTAGCCGACGAAATCACGCTGTCCGTCACGGACTTGAGCCGTATCGGGAATCTCATGGAGGCCTACGAAAATCTGGGACAGGAAGCGCTCCTGAACGCCGTGGACAATCCCGGATTTTTCCCGGCGCTGGGACGTATGGCGAGCCGCGCCGAAAACTACGGCGGCAACACGAAGGACGCCGGTTACACGAATATGGTCGACCTCGGCGACCTTGCCTATCACTGCTCCGAACTGTTGCCGGAGAGTTCCGGCGCGGTACAGGAGGAGTTGGCGAACTGCGTCACGTACAAAGTCAACGGCCCCTACCGCACAAAGGCCACCGGGCTTAGCTGTTACTACTCCTACAACAGTGACAAGAAGGATTACAACGGCTACGCCCACATTGCCGCCTGTGACGCGTTCACCTACCTGTACGGCTACGAAATCGACGGTTCACTTGACGACCGGGGCATGGCGTACCTGAACGGAATCGGCTTCGAGCGGGAGGAACTCGCGGAGGTGCCGACGCTGGAAGATGTCGACACGGAGCAGGATTATCCGGTGTACGTCGACGGGGAAGGCAACGCCGTCATGGAAATCGGCCCCGACATTGCCAACATGCTCAAAGGCGTCTACTTCCGCCTTGTCTACGTCGACGAGGAACAGGACATTGCAATCCTGTTGGGCCGGGACAACAACATCTATATGGACTGGGAGAACGGCGTATTCCGCGACAACTTCCAAGGCACGTGGGGCGCGATTGACGGCTATCTGGCCTATATGGAACTCATCTACGAGAGCAACGATTACAACACCTACATGGTACCGATTCTGCTCAACGGTGAAAAGTACAATCTCCGCGTGGTCTACGACTACAACGACGGGCAATACTACATTCTGGGTGCCAGAAAGGGTCTCGACGCCAACGGCATGGCCGACAAGAACCTTGTCCAACTCCAACCCGGCGACGAAATCACCACACTGCACTATGTCGCGTCGATGAGCGGCGACGATTCCTTTGAACTCTACGAAATGGACACGTTCACCGTCACGGAAAGCACGTCCTTCGGGGAAGTCGACATGGGCGACGGCGAATTTGCGATGATGTTTGAACTCGTGGACGCCCACAATAACACCACATGGTCTGAAATGGCGGTCTTTACCGTGGAGGATGGCGTCATTCACACGGAAGCGGCGGAGTAATTCACTGCAACTGTTTGTCCCCTTCTGCCGCCTCACGGTGACAGAGGGGGCAAACATGCGCTTGAAATCCCGCCACTGATGTGGTAAATATATGAGGGGGGAATTGGAACCTTTACAGGCTCTGTATCAGGAAAAAACCGGAAAATGAAAAGAAAGGAATGGAAAGCAAATGAAAAAACGTCTGTTTCAGCTTTCGCTTTTGGGGGCGCTTTTCGTAGTGCTGTTGTCGGTGAACGCGACAGCGGAAGAACTCATCCCCGACGGAGATTGTGGCCCCGGCATTTACTGGAAACTTGACAGCAGGGGTTCGCTCTTTATTTGGGGCAATAATGCCATGTACTACTATCTCCCCGACAAAAATGTCCATGAATCCCCGTGGTCGGGAAATAAGAGCATCAAATCCGTGCGAATTGATGAGGGCGTGACCTCGATTGTGGACAACGCTTTTTATAACTGCACCGGGCTGACTTCTATCGTAATCCCCGACACTGTGACCTCCATCGGAGACGATGCTTTCTACGGCTGCACCGCCCTGAAGTCTGTCACGATTCCCGATACCGTGACATTTATTGGGGAAGCCGCTTTTCAGGGAAGTGGACTGACTTCCATCACCACCCCGCCCAGACTTGTTTTTATCGCGGACAAAACTTTCAGGGACTGTAAGTCGCTCTCCCGCGCTGTCATCCAAAATGACGATAACTCCAAAGGCCCTGTCTCCATTGGCGCGGAGGCTTTTTACGGCTGTCTGCGCTTGAACTCCATCGCCGTCCCCGACAGCGTAACTTCTATCGGTAACAGAGCGTTTCAGGAATGTTCCTTCCTGTTTTCGGCTGACGCGGGCAACAACGTGGAAACAATCGGCGAATCCGCGTTTTTGAAGTGTACGATTTTGGAGTCCGTGACGCTCGGCGACAAGTTGAAAACCATTGGGAAAGAGGCTTTCAAAAACTGCTCCGCGCTGTTCTCCATCAATCTGCCCGAAAGCCTGATTTTCATCGACGTGAGCGCGTTTCAGTCCAGCGGCCTGATTTCCATCGTTATCCCGAACCAGATTGGCGTAATCAGCGCGTCCACCTTTGCCGACTGCGCCTCTCTGGAATCCGTCACCCTGTCCGCCGTGCTGGCTTCCATTGACGAGGCCGCTTTCAAAAACTGTTCCAGTCTGCTCTCCATCGACATCCCCGAACCGACGCGTTCCATTGGAAAAGAAGCCTTCCGCGCCAGCGGCCTGACCTCCATTGTACTCCCCAAAAGAGTCAAGACAGTGGCAGAAAGCGTCTGTCACTCTTGCGCTAACTTGGTCTCCGCGACCATGAAAGGCGATATCAATTCCATCGAAAAGAATGCGTTTCACTCCTGCGCGGCCTTGGTTTCCGTGACTGTCCAAGGCAATATCAATTCCATCGGAAACAGTGCGTTTCACTCCTGCTCGGCCTTGGCTTCCGTGACTATCCAAGGCAAGCTCAATTCCATCGGAGATAGTGCGTTTCACTCCTGTTCGTCATTGCACGCTTTGGCGCTTTCCGACGGTTTGCTGTCCATTGGAAAAGAGGCTTTCCGACAAAGCGGCCTGTTTTCCATCGTCATTCCCGACAGCGTGACATCCATTGGAAGCGAGGCTTTCCGCGAGAGTGCTTTGACTTCCATCGTCATTCCGAACAGTGTGAAAACACTGGAAACAAGGCTTTGCTACGGGTGTACCCGCTTAACGTCCGCCACGCTCCTTGAAAATATTACGTTCGGCGAAAATATTACGTCTATCAAAGAGGGCGTTTTCCAAGAGTGCCGCTATTTGGAGAGCATTTTTATCCCGCACAGCGTGACTTCTATCGGCAAATCCGCTTTCGAGTGGTGCGAGAGAATGAAGGTCGCGTTCATTCCCGGCTACACGGTTACAACTATCCCGGAGAGAGCCTTCTTTGGTTGCAGCAGCTTAACGTATCTGATTCTCCCCGAACGGCTTACAACTATCAAAAAAGAGGCCTTTCGCGGCTGTACCAACTTGGCAACCCTTGTCATGCCTGCCAGCGTGACGGGTATTGAGGAGCAGGCCTTTTACAGTTGCGGCAGTCTGGCGGATATCTACTACGGCGGGAGTGACGCGGAGTGGAAAAATCTCAAAAAGCTCACGAGTAACTATCCTCTGATTAGCTCGACTGTCCACTACAACACACCCGGCGCGTTTGACGCCAACTCGAATCTGTCCTTTTCTCTTGCTGTTCCGTCAGGCTCCGGCGCGTGCGTCATCCCGATAGACTTTACCCGTTGCGGCCTTGATTCGGGGGCAACGTACAGCCTTTACTACGCACTCTACAATGTCGACGGAAAAATGCTGTCCGTAAACAGCAAAGCGGTTACATTCCCGTACGGCTTCTATGAGTTTGTCCTGCCGATACAGGGTGCCAAAGCCGGGATGACCTGCCGGTTTTTCCTGCTTGACCCGCAGTTTGTCCCGCGGACACGGACGCGAGTCCAGTTTACCGCGTAATGTTCCGCCAAAATCCGGAAAAGCCGCGAAAAGGAATTGACGCCGCGGACGGAATCTGTTAAAATTGTAACAATCGTGCGACACGCAATGGCAGACAACGCGTAACGCGCATTACAGGGGAAAGAAGGAACAATATGTACAAAATCGTCAGAAAAGTGGAACTGCGTCCCATGGTCACGCTCTACGAAATCGAAGCGCCCTTAATCGCCAAGAAGTCCCACCCCGGACAGTTCATCATTCTGCGCGTGGACGAGGGCGGGGAACGCATTCCCATTACCATCAACAGCTACGACCCCGAAAAGGGTACCGTGACCATCATCGTCCAGACTGCGGGCGCGACTACTGAGAAACTCAAGGCCATGAAAGAGGGCGACTGTCTGGCGGACTTTGTGGGGCCGCTGGGGAAAGCCACCGTCATTGACGGTACAAAAAAGGTGTGCATTGTCGGCGGCGGTGTGGGCTGCGCGATTGCCTACCCCGTTTTGAAGGCGTTCCACGACGCCGGAGCGGATGTCCACGCCGTGGTGGGATTCAAGAGCAAGGACCTTGTGATTTTGGAGGACGATTTCCGCGCCGCGACCAGCGTTCTGAAAATCTGCACCGACGACGGCTCTTACGGGCAAAAGGGACTTGTCACGGACGCCCTGAAAGAACTCATCGACGCCGGGAACCAGTACGACGAAGTCTTTGCCGTCGGCCCGATGGTAATGATGAAGTTCGTGAGCAAAACCACGGAACCCTACGGAATCAAGACTACGGTTTCCATGAGTCCGATTATGATTGACGGTACGGGCATGTGCGGCGGCTGTCGCCTGAGCGTCGGCGGAGAAATGAAATTCGCCTGTGTCGACGGCCCCGACTTCGACGGTCATCAGGTCGATTGGGACATTGCCGTGAAACGGAATCAGATGTACCACGACTGGGAACTCAAAAAGCACGAGGAGACTTGCAATCTCCTGAAAAAGGAGGCGTGAACCATGGCACGGAAAGCGAATATGTCCCTGCAAAAGAACCCCATGCCGTCGCAGGAACCGGACGTACGCAACCACAACTTTGAGGAAGTCGCGCTGGGCTACACCAAGGAACAAGCCCTTGACGAGGCACAGCGTTGCCTCCGTTGCAAGAACAAGCCCTGTATGGAAGGCTGTCCCGTCATGGTACGCATTCCCGAATTTATTGAGAAGGTGGAAGCCGGGGAGTTCGAGGAGGCTTATCAGATTATCTCCGCCACGTCGGCACTGCCCGCCGTGTGCGGTCGTGTCTGCCCGCAGGAGAGCCAGTGCGAAAAATACTGTGTGCGCGGCAAGAAGGGCGACCCCGTGGGTATCGGGCGTCTGGAGCGCTTTGTAGCCGACTGGCACAACGCGAATGTAGCGGCGAAAGCCGAAAAGCCCGCTCCCAACGGACACCGTGTGGCGGTCATTGGTTCCGGCCCCGCCGGGCTGACCTGTGCCGGAGACCTTGCGCGTAAGGGCTACGAGGTCACAGTCTTTGAGGCGTTACACCTCGCGGGCGGCGTACTGGTGTACGGCATTCCCGAATTTCGTCTGCCCAAGGCCATTGTACAGAAGGAAGTCAACGGCCTGAAAGATTTAGGCGTCACCATCGCCACGGACACCGTTGTCGGGCGTACCATCACCGTCGACGAACTCATGACGGAACAGGGTTTTGAAGCCGTGTTCATCGGTTCCGGCGCGGGACTGCCCATGTTTATGAACATCCCCGGCGTCAACTATAAAGGCGTTCTGTCGGCGAATGAGTTCCTGACGCGTATCAACTTGATGAAAGCCTATTTGCCCGATTCCGACACACCGATTATCCACCCGAAGAAAGTCGCGGTTGTCGGCGGCGGCAACGTCGCCATGGACGCCGCACGCTGTGCGAAACGTCTGGGCGCGGAGGTGTACATTGTCTACCGCCGCGGCATGGAGGAGCTTCCCGCACGGAAAGAGGAAGTCGAACACGCCATTGAGGAAGGTATCATCTTCAAGACGCTCAACAACCCCGTGGAAATCCTCGCCGACGAAAACGACAATGTGACGAAAATCCGCTGCATTGAAATGGAACTCGGCGAGCCGGACGCGTCCGGACGCCGCCGCCCGATTGAGAAGCTCGGCAGTGAGTTTGAGCTGGAAGTCGACTGCGTGATTATGGCGTTAGGCACCAGTCCGAACCCGCTGATTAAGTCCACGACGGAGGGACTGGAAATCAACCGCAAAGGCGGCATTGTGGTCAATGAGGACGGCCTGACCTCCCGCGAGAACGTGTACGCGGGCGGCGACGCCGTGACCGGCGCGGCGACTGTCATTCTGGCGATGGGCGCGGGCAAGACCGCCGCCAAGGCCATTGACGAGGCGTTGAGCAAGAAGTAAGCGTAACACAAACAGTAACGCCGCCGCCAAGGCCATTGACGAGGCTTTAACGCAACACAAACAGTAAATCCCCCGCCCCTGAAAAGGGTGGGGTTCTTTTGTAAAAGGCGGTCTCCGAAGCGGAAAGTCTGTGACATTCACGGCGTCCCCGCGACTGCGTACAACAGCGCGTTGCAAATCGCCGCCGCGACTGTACTGCCGCCCTTGCGCCCCATGGCGACAATCGCGGGAATTTGAAAGCGTTCGCATACTTCCCAAATGCGCCGCTTGCTTTCCGCCACGTTGACAAATCCCACCGGGACGCCTATCACAAACGCCGGACGCGCTCCGCGCTCTATCCGTTCGGCGAGACATAGTAACGCTGTCGGGGCGTTGCCAATGGCGAACGCCCCGACCGGACAGCGTTCCAGCGCGTACTCCACGGACACCGCCGCCCGTGTGATATTACGTTCCCGCGCCGCTTGCGCAACGTCTTCAGACGCCATAAAGCAACAGGCCGACGCCCCCAGACGCTTTAACGCCGGTTTACTGATTCCGGCTAACGCCATATTGGTATCAGTCACAAGTACGCCGCCGCGCAGGGCTTCCGCGCACAGTACCGGCGCGTCGGGCGTAAAGCGTAGCGTCTCCGCGTACGCAAAATCCGCCGTCGCGTGAATGACGCGCTTGACAATCGCGGCGCGGTCGTCGGGAAGCACAATTCCGCGTTCGGACAGTTCCGCGTCAATAATTCTCATGCTCTCCCGCTCGATTCCGGCGGGAGTTTTGATATCGTTCATACGATTTCCCCCACAACGCGCCGCGTCTTGATATCGTTCCTACAGTTTCCCCACAATGTGCCGTGCGTTCCTACAGTTTCCCCACAATGTGCCGTGTGTTCCTACTGTCTCTCCCACAATGCGCCGTGCGTTCATGGCGTTTCTTCCAGAACGCGCCGCACGGCGTCCATATCCAGCGCGGCGCGGACGCAGTCTGCAAGCAAATTATACTGACGCTCTTTGTACTCCGCGTGTGATTCCGGCGCGACGCTTTCCGGTTCGATTCCCTTCCGGGCACACAGCCACGCGCAGAGTTTTTCCGTAAGTTCGCCGCTGTCAAACAGGCCGTGCAGATACGTCCCCATGACGTTTCCCAGACAACAGCCGTCTTTTCTGTCATCGTCCAGCAGACAGAACGCCGCGCCACTGGATTCCGTCCGCCCCATGTGGATTTCGTAGCCGTCCAGACGCGCCCCCGACAACGCGCCGCACGTCACGACGCCGCCGACACGCGTCAAAGTTTTGGACGGCGCGAACACCGTCCGGCACGGAAGCAGACCCATTCCGCGCACGGAAACCGCGCCGGATTCCACGCCGGAGGCGTCGTCTATGCGTTCGCCCAACATCTGATAGCCGCCGCATACACCTAAAATCGGCGTCCCGTGCGCGGCGAGTCGCAGGAAAGCGGCCTCCAAGCCGTTCTGACGCGCCCACAGCAAATCCGGGATTGTACTTTTTGTCCCCGGCAGGATAATCATGTCAGGCGTTCCGAGGCGGCGGACGCTATCGACGTACCGGACGCCCAAGAGCGGGTGACATTCCAGCGGCACGAAGTCCGTAAAATTGGAAATGCGCGGGAAACGTATCACGGCAATGTCGAGAAGTTTATGCGGGGTCGTTTGCGACAGGCGCGGCGACAAAGAATCTTCATCATCAATGTCAACTTCTAAATAGGGAATCACGCCTAAAACCGGGATTCCGGTCAGCGTCCGCAACTGTTCGAGGCCGGGACGCAAAAGCGCCAAGTCGCCGCGAAACTTATTAATGACCAATCCCCGGACGCGTTTCCGTTCCGGTGCCGTGAGCAGTTCGACAGTCCCGTACAACTGCGCGAACACGCCGCCGCGGTCAATGTCGCCGACGAGCAACACCGGCGCGTCCACGAGTTCCGCCAGACCCATGTTTACAATGTCGTGTTGACGTAAATTGATTTCGGCGGGACTTCCCGCGCCCTCTATGACAATCAAATCGTATTCCGCCGCGAGGCTTTCGCAGGCCGCCAAGATTTCGGGAATCAGGGATTTTTTATAACGGAAATACGCCGCCGCGCTCATATGTCCCCGCGCCCGCCCCATGACGATAACTTGACTTCCGGTGTCGCTGGACGGTTTGAGCAGTACGGGATTCATACGCACGTCCGGGACAATTCCGGCGGCCTCCGCCTGTACCACCTGAGCGCGTCCCATCTCCAAGCCGTCCGCCGTTACGTAACTGTTCAGCGCCATATTTTGACTTTTGAACGGCGCGACGCGCCAGCCGTCTTGACGGAATATCCGGCACAGCGCCGCGCACAGTAAACTTTTCCCGGCACCCGACATCGTACCTTGTATCATAAGACATTTCGCTTTTCGCATAGAACCTCCCGTAAGGCCGCAATCAGACGGCGGTTTTCGGCTTCCGTCCGCACGGCGACACGATACCATGTGTCATCGAGGCCGTGAAAGTTGCCGCAGTTTCGGACAAGGATTCCGCGTTCCCGCAGGGCGTCGGACAGCGGCGCGGGACTTCGGAACAGCAGGAAATTCGCCTCCCCCGGAATGACACGCAGTCCGAGGGCGGACAAGTCCGCGTACAGTTTCGGACGCTCCCGCGACACCAGACGCCGCACGGCGTCGACATACGCGCTTTCGCGCAGTGCCGCGACGCCCGCCGCCTGTGCCAGTTCCGACACATTCCACGGCGGCCCGCAACGCCGCATTTGTTCTAAAAGCGCGGCGTCGGCACACAGCGCGTAGCCGAGCCGGACGCCCGCCAAGCCGTAAAGTTTCGTGAACGCCCGGAGAAGTAACAAATTCGGAAAGTCCGGCAGTTTTCCGCGCAAGGTGAATTGTTCGGGGCAGTCCAGAAAACCTAAAAAGCACTCGTCAAGAATCAGGCGGCAACCGGTTTCCCGACAGTGTTCCAGCACACGGAACAATAACGCTTGCGGTATCGTGACGCCCGTTGGGTTGTTCGGCTGACAGAGAAATATAACATTTGTCCCCGGCGTGAAAGCGTTCAGGAAATCCGCGTCCAGCCGGAAACCGTTCTCCGCTGACAGGGGATAGCGCGTGATTTCACAGTCCGACAGCGACAGCGCCGCCTCGTACTCGGAAAACGCGGGCGCGGTGACAATGGCGTGTTTCGGGCGGATGGCCAGTGCCGCCCGGTAAATCAAGTCCGACGCGCCGTTTCCGCACAAAATCCAGTCCGGCGGAATGTTTTCCGCCGCGCCAATCGCGGCGCGTAAGTCGCGGCATAACGGGTCGGGATACCTGTCCGCCCGCGTGACCGCTTCCGACAGCGCGACGCGCACGGCGTCGGGGACGCCCAGCGGACTGACATTCACGGAAAAATCCAGCAATGTCCCGGAGTAGTCGCCGCCGTGGGCGTGGGTGTCGAGCTTGTCCGCGTTCATGCCGCCCCTCCCGCGTACAGAAAACGCACAACGCACAGCGCCGCCAACAGTAAAACGCTTCCGGCGTACAACATCCGGTTGACGCGCAAAATATCGGCGTTTTCGGGCTGACGCGCCGCGTCGCCGATAAAGGGCTTGTCGCAGTATTCGCCGAAGTACCACGCCGCCCCCCCTAAACGGATATCCAGCGCCCCCGCGCATACGGATTCCGTTTGCCCGGCGTTGGGGCTTGTGTGGTTGCGGCGGTCGCGCCGCCAGATTCGGAACGCGTTCCGGGCGTCCTGTCCGGTGACAGCCGCCGCGAGTATCAGGAAAAGCGCCGCGACGCGTGACGGTACATAATTCGCGGCGTCGTCTAATTTCGCGGCGGCGCGTCCGAAATAGAAATAGCGTTCGTTTTTGTACGCTACCATACTGTCCATGGTGTTAATTGCCTTATACGTCATCGCAAGCGGAGCGCCGCAGAGAAAGAAGTACAGCAACGGCGCGGCAACGCCGTCGGAAAAGTTCTCCGCGACGCTCTCCACAGTCGCCCGGATAATACCGTATTCGTCAAGCCGTTCCGTGTCGCGCCCGACGATACACGAGACGGCTTTCCGCGCCCCGGACAGGTCACGCGACGCGTACACGGCGCGGGAGGCGTCCGCCAAGCCCTTGACGGCGACGCACTGCCACGCCCAAAGCGTTTGCAGGGCGAACGCCGCCGCCGGATGAATCAGCGCGGCGAGACGGCACAATCCCAGTGTGACGGCGAATGTCAGGAGCGGGAGCGACGCCGCCAGTATCGCGCCGCCGAGTAATTCCCCGCGAGGCGTTTTCGGCAGACGGGCGCGGAGAAACGTTTCCGCGCACGTGATACAGCGTCCCATGAATACGACCGGGTGCGGAATCCGTGCCGGGTCGCCGAAAAGCAAGTCCAGCGCGAAGCCCCCAAGCGCCGCGTACAGAATCAGCACGGCAAATCCCCCCGTATCACAAGCGGAATCCCGCAGAATACGCGCACAACCGTTTCGGCGCGTTCCGCTAACAGACAGTTCAAGCGTCCGGCGGCCTCCCGCGCCGCACGTTCGGAGGCGTCGACAGGTATCACGCCGCCGCCCGTTTCCGTGGCGATAACGGCTTTGTAATGAGACAGTTCGTCCGCCAACGCTTCCAGATTATCCGCTTGCGCCGCCAGTTCCTGTACGTCCCAGACCGCGAAATTAGACAGTTCCTCAACTTTACAGTGAAGTATCGACGCCGCGACGGCGCGTTTGCCGCTGTATAACGAGCCAAAGATAAAAATCACGCGTTCGCCTCCCAGTATTGCGCCAGTACCAGCGCCGCCAGCATCCAAAATTCGGCTTTTTGCAGGAACCAGCCCGCCAAGTCGCCGGACGCGCCGCCAAATTCACATTTTGCGACGTGGACATAGCGCAACAGAACCGCCGCCGCCGCGCATGTCATGAGGACGCCCGCGCCGCCGCCGCAAATCCACAGTGTCAGCGCCGCCGCGAGACATTCCGCGCCGAGAATCACGCGTACGCGGCGCAAGTCCGACGCTTCGACGAATGTCCGGGCGAGGCCGTATCCGTCGGCGAGCGGCAGGAGTGTCAGCGCCGCGCCGGAAAGAGCGCGGGAGAGTACGAACGCCGGAACCATCACGGCGGACGCTTCCAGCGACGCGCACAGGGCGAATGTGGCGAGAAAATACGTACAAAGCCAAATGACCGCGAAAGCCCCGGAACACGGGTCTTTCAGGATTTCGCGTTTGCGTTCGGGTGTCGCGTGACTGCATAAGGCGTCGGCGGTGTCGGCGTAGCCGTCTAAATGTATGCCGCCCGTCAGCGCGACGGGAAGCAGTGTACAGCCCGCGCCGCGCAGTATCGCAGGGAGAGACAGCCAGTGGCAGACGTAGTCCCACGCCAGCCAGCAAAGTCCAATCACGACGCCCACGAGCGGGAACGCGCAGAGCATGTAACGCGACATTTGTTGATTCCAAGGGGTTCGCGGCATGGGAATCGCGGAGAACATCGAGAACGCCGCCGCAATTGTTTGAAAAATTTGTGAACCACCCCGCAAGATTTCAAAGTTTTGCAAACCGTTCCGCCCCCTTGTAATACGCCGGGATTCCGCAGACAACCTCACAAACGCCGTCGACAGTCGCGGCGATTTCGCGGTGAAGTCGCGCCAGTGTCCGCAGATATCGGAGCGTTTCGCCTGAATACGCCGTGCCGCCGCAGAAGATTTCGTTGGAGACAATCACGACATGGGCGCACTGTCCGCGCAGATAGCGCAAGCCCCGCAAAATTGACGCTTCCGCGCCGTCGCCGCTTCCACGCGGGGAAAACATCTCGTTGGCACATAGATTGCCCAAATCTTCCAGCAGAACCGCGCATTGTTTCGGGACGCGCAACCCGGCAAGATTGGTACAGCGTTCCAGCGTCACGAAACCTTTCCCTGTCCGTGCCTTGCGGTGTTTGGCAATCCGGGCGACGGCCTCCGCGCCGTGCGGCTCCATCGTGGCAACGTAGACTTTCGGCGCGTCGCCGGACAGACGGCACAGCAGATTTTCGGCGTATTCGCTTTTCCCGGACGCCGCCCCGCCGATAACAAGAACTGTCAAGGCTTTTCCCTTTCAGCAAAACCGGCGGGACGACCGCCGGTTTCCTGCTTCATATCTGTAAATGTACGATTTGTTCATAGAGCAGGATATACTTTTCCTTAACCATGCAGTTACTGTGATAGTGTCCGAAAAACCAGAGCCGGAACTGTAAGCGCTGGGAGACGGATTCCAGAAAGTCAGTCAGTTGGTTGGATTCGTAGCCGTCGCGGATGAGTTCGTGCTGTACGGAAGTCGGGGCGCAGTGCGTGACCACGTAATCGACTTCCCATTTGTTCCGTTCGAGGGTGTCCAAGGCGGTTTTGTACTCGTCGGCGCAGGGGAGTTCCTCCTTCCACCAAGACACGTGATTGATACGGAAATAGGCGTCACGGCGTTGGAGTTCGCGGTACTTCTTGCGGAAGTGCGGGTCGTCGGGTTCCAATACGCCGTCCGGTATATCGTGGCAGGCCGCGCCGCCCATCGTGAAGAAGCGTTTCCCGTCCAGTTCAAACACCTGTCCGCGTGTCAGGTGGATGACAGAAGGCCGGATACGCTGTACCGTGCCGCCGTGCCATTCTTCTGTGGGGAACGTCGCCAGCAGGTCGTAATTCTCATGATTCCCCGTGACAAAGAGCGTCGTAAACGGACGCTCGTCCAGCCAGTTGAGCCAATACTGCTGTTCGCGGCTTTGATTCCAGACGCCGCCGAAGTCCCCGCAGATAATCACATAGTCCGCCTTGGTGAGTTGGTCGAGTTCCGGGAACTCGCCCTCCCGGAAGCGTCGGAAATCGCCGTGGGTGTCGCCGGTCAGATAAATCAACGCTGTCACCCCCTGTCTTGTTCGGTTCTATGATAGCGCCTTTGCCGGAAAATGTCAATTGTTTTCGTGAGCGGTCGGTGTCAAGTTCTTGTAGGACTTTTTCAGAACTGCCGCAAGCCGCGCATTCTGAGAACAAAGAGGAGCAACTTTCAGGCGCATTTTTGAGCGTAAATGCCCGTTGGTGTCCGCTTGAAATTTCCATACTATGGAAATCAAAAAGTCCTGCAATGATTTTACACCGACGGACAGACGCACGTCATGCGCGTCTGTTTTTGTTTCCGGCACAGACATTTTTCCGTTTCGGGCGGAACCCGGACAGGCGCGGGCGTATATACTGGCGTAACCGGACACAGAGAGGAGGCGTGGCGGATGTGCGGGAAAAGCGGAGTGGTTCTGTTGGGAATCTGCGCGGCGGCGCTGGGTATGGGAATCCTGATTGCCGCGATATTTCCGGCGGGCTTACTGCTGTTCGTGACGGCGTTTCTGCTGATTGCGTGCGGCTGCGTCTGCTGTCGGAGACGGTGAAAGGAGCGGTACTATGAACATCGTGGTATGGAAAGCGCCGAAGAGCTTACACGGACTGTTGCGGCGTCTGTTCGGGATGAAGAAGCCCAAAGAGACATAACTTGACGCGCTTTGGTGTCACAGAGAGGGTACGGAACTCCACGCATACGAGGCATAACATTTCCCGGCGGTTCATAGAGTAGGACAGGAACTGCCGGGAAGGGGAGGAAGCCTCATGGAACTGGAATTGATACAGGTCAGCGCGGACACGTACGAGACAGGCGGCGACATTACACTGACACAGGACGAGAGCGCGGAAACCATCGTGCCGGATTACTGCCCGGACATGGCGCGGGTTATCGCCACGGAGGGGACGGTATTTGTACACAGTCAGGAGTTACGCGAAGGCCGGGCGACGGTCACGGGAAGCGTACAAGTGAACATCCTGTACACGCCGGACGGGGAACGCGGCGTCCGGGCGCTGGAACTGTCGCTGCCGTTCACGGCGGAGAGCGACAACCGCGCCCTGTCCGACTGCGAGGAAGTCGCGGCGGAGGTGACGCCGGAACTTGTCGAGGCGCGTATGCTCAACCCGCGCAAAGTGCTGACGCGTTGCCGTCTGTCGACGCGCTTGACCGGCTACCGGAAAGCGCCGTTGTGCCTGACAACGGATGTCGTCGCGGCGGACGCCTACCCGCTCGAAAAACTGCGGGGGCGTCAGAAAATCGTACTGCTGACGCGCTTACTGCGGCGGGAGTTCCAGTTCTCCGACACGCTCACACTCCCGTCGGGGCGTCCGGGCGTCGTGGAACTGCTGTCCGTGAACGTGACGCCCGATGTCACCGAGACACGCATTATCGGCAATAAGCTGATTTGCAAGGGGGCGTTCACGCTGTCCCTGCTGTATCTGACAGAAGAAAATCAATGCGCGTCCCAGACGGCGGAACTGCCGTTTTCCCAAATCATGGACGTGGAGGACGTGCCGGAGGATTCCCCGGTGTCGGTACAAATCACGCTCAACGGAGCCGATATCCAGATTGACGGCGGCGACCCCGACGGGCGCGAAATCGGCGTCACGCTGTATCTTGAAGCGCTGGCGGCGGTTCGCCGGGAAATGGAACTGGAACTTTTACGCGACCTCTATTCCACGGCTTGGGAAACCCGTTACGACGCCGCGCCGCTGACTGTCGTGGAAGCGTGGGAGCGTCAGACATGCCGTCAGCCCGTGCGGGAACTGCTCGAAACGGGCATGTCCCCGGATGAGATTTTGTCGTTGCGCGTACTCTGCGGGACGGTCACGGCGTCCGCCGAAAACGGACGTGTGGTCTTACGCGCCCCGGTCATGATGCGGGTGCTTTACTGTGACGAGGGCGGCGTGACGCTTGTCGCCGAACGCCGGACGGAAATCCGTTGTGAAACCGATTTGCCCGAAGGGTATCAGGTCACGGCGCGGGCGGAGGTGTCGGAGGAGCCGCGAGGCGCTGTCAGCGAGCGCGGAATAGAAGTCCGGTTCGCGGTCGACTTCCGTATGGAGGCGGTACGGGTGTCGCAAATTCTTTGCGTGACGGCGGCGGAACTCGACGCCGAAACCCCGAAGGATACCGCCGACGCGCCATCGTTAGTGTTGCGCCGCATGGGCGCGGACGAAAGCGCGTGGGACGTGGCGAAGGCCTGTAACAGCACGGTGTCGGCGATTCTGGACGCGAATTGTCTGGCGGACGAGGCCGAACTGCCGCGAGATACTATGATTCTGATTCCCCGCAAGCGCGGATAGTGGACAGGGCTTGAAAGGACAGACGTATGAATCAGAGCATTTATCAGAACATCGCCACGCGTACGGCGGGAGACATTTACATCGGGGTTGTCGGCCCCGTCCGGACGGGGAAATCAACGTTTATCAAGCGCTTCATGGAAACGCAGGTCATACCGAACATCGAGAATGTCTACCGCAAGGAGCGGGCGCGGGACGAACTCCCGCAGAGCGGTTCCGGGCGTACGATTATGACCGCCGAACCGAAATTTGTGCCGGAGGAGGCCGCGCAGATTCAGTTAGAGGGCGGGGCGTCGTTCTCCGTACGCCTCATCGACTGCGTGGGCTACATGGTGCGCGGCGCTATCGGACAGTACGAGGACGACATGCCCCGCATGGTAACAACCCCGTGGTTTGACCACGAAATCCCCATGACCGAGGCCGCCGAGGCCGGGACAAGAAAAGTTATCGCGGAACACTCCACAATCGGCATTGTCATCACCACGGACGGCACAATCTCCGAAATCCCCCGCGAAGATTATCAGGCCGCCGAGGACAGAGTAATCGAAGAATTACAGGAACTGGGGAAACCGTTCATCGTACTGCTGAACTCGTCGGAGCCGGACAGCCCGCGGGCGCAGGCCATCGCGGCGGATATCGCACGGCGTCACGGCGTGAACTGTACGCCGGTCAACTGTCTGGAACTCAGCGAGGAGGCCACCGCCGACATTTTGCGCGGCGTCCTGTACGAGTTCCCCATGCGGGAACTCCGGCTTTACTTGCCCGCGTGGGTGGACGCGCTTCCCATGAATCACCCAATCCGCGCCGAACTCTACGAGGCAGTCCGCGAACAGGCTACATCGTTGCGACACATCCGGGAAGTCAAAGACGTGGTTGCCATGCTGGGCGAGGGCGAGAATATCGAACAGGCGTCGGTCACGTCGATGGACCTTGGAACCGGAATCGCGGTGGCGCGGTTATCGTTGCCGCGAGCGCTGTTCTACAGGACGCTTTCGGAACAGTCGGGCTTTCAGGTGTCCGACGACGGCGACTTGATGAGTCTGCTGACACGTCTGGCGGATGTCAACGAGGCTTACGGGCGTGTCGCCGACGCGCTCAAAGACGTGCGGGAGAAGGGTTACGGGATTGTCGTCCCGGACATGTCGGAACTCAAATTAGAGGAACCGGAAATCATGAAGCAGGGCGGGCGTTACGGCGTACGCTTACGCGCAAGCGCGCCGTCCATTCACATGATACGCGCCGATATTCAGGCGGCGGTGTCGCCGATTGTGGGCAATGAGAAGCAGTCCGAGGACATGGTCAACTATTTGTTGCAGGAGTTCGAGGGCGACACCAGCAAAATTTGGGAGACCAACATTTTCGGGCGGAGTTTCCATGAACTGGTCAACGACGATTTACAGGCCAAACTCCGCCGCATGCCGGAGGACGCCCGGAAGAAGTTACAGGAGACCTTGACGCGGATTATCAACGAGGGCAGCGGCGGACTGCTTTGCATTATTCTCTGACAGTGTACTCTTGTCTCCCCCCTTTTGGGGGGAGATGTCGCCGTCAGGCGACAGAGGGGGGAGAAAACGCCCCCACCCGGCGCGATGCGCCACCCTCCCCGCACACGGGGAGGGCTTCGCGGGACTGCCGACGAGAAAAACGCGACAATTTCACAGGAAATGTCGGGCTTTGTGCCTCCCCCGCACGGCGGGGGAGGTGTCGCGTAGCGACGGAGGGGGCAAAACGCGCCTTGTCGAGAAACCGTGTACACATACAACACGGGGGAGGTTGTTTTCCGGGGCTTGACAAACACAGGGAAATTGTGGTACAATGCGCTCAATACGATTTCCCAAAACAGATTTAACAGCACCGAGAGGAGAACCGGCATGAAAATTCAAGCGGTCAAACTGTACGAAAACGGCTTCATGACACAGCCTTTCGCGTTCGGCGGGGAAGAGAGCATGGACAAATTTAACCCCGCCGTGAAGTACCGTTCCAGTCTGCAAAACTTCCTGATTGACACCGGCAACGAGGTTATTTTAGTGGACACCGGAGTACCCGCCGAAATGCCCGAAACCGCCCCCAACGCGCAGACTATGATTTACATGGGCAGGAAAGTCAATGACTATGTGTCCGCGTTCGCCGCGCTGGGCTACAAGCCCGAACAGGTCACGAAAATTCTTGTGACCCACAAGCACCCCGACCACACCGGGGAATTGCGCAGTTTCCCCAACGCTAAAATTTATATCGGCTCCGACGACGCCGACGCTATGGAACTGTCCGGGGAAAACGTCGTCCGGGCGACGTACGCCGACGGCGCGTATCACAATTTCCCGGAAAGTCAGAAGATTGTCGACGGCGTGTACTTCGTCAAGGCCAAGGGACACACCAACGGCAACAGTATCATTATCGCGGAGAATGACGGCCTGTTCTACATGTTCCACGGAGATGTGACGTACACGGACGAGGCCTTGTACGCTGACAAACTGTCCGTAGTGTTCGAGGATGTGGCGGCGGCGCGGGAGACATTAGACCGTGTGCGTGTGTTCGTCCGGGAAAATCCCACGGTGTATCTGTCCACACATACTCCGCTCGGCTACGAAAATCTGGAAGCGCGGAAAGTTGTGGACTTGGACAACCCCCCGGAGACCATTCCGCCGGAAGAAATCGAGTTCCAGACCGCGACGGGGCGTTATGTCTGCTCGGTGTGCAATTACGTCTACGACCCGGAGAAGGGCGACCCCGAACACGGTATTCCCGCCGGTACGCCGTTCGAGAAACTCCCCGATGACTGGAAATGTCCGCGCTGTAAACAGCCCAAGGACAAATTTAATCCCGCCTGAAAAGTCCGATTGAAAATCGCCCCTCCCCGTTGTACGGGTGAGGGGCTTTCCGTTCAGCGGAAACAGTGTCCGAAATCGCCCCTGCCCGGCGCGGGACTGCCGACAGGGAAAACGTAACAATTCCACGGGAAATGTCGGGCTTTCCGCCTCCCCGCACGGCGGGGGAGGTGTCGCGCAACGGCGGAGGGGGTAACGAATCTTGACAAGACTGTACACATATCGAAAGTTTCGGCTTTATTGACGCGCACGGGTTTCTGTGGTACAATGACCGAAAAACAGTGCAAGGGAGCGTTGCCTATGGCGTATCAGACCGACAAAGTACATTACACGGAAGCCGGAAAATGGAATCCGCTTCGGATTTTGGCGTTACTGGGAATTATGGCGCTTGTCGTGGCGCTGACGGGGTTCGGGATTTCCCGCCTGAAGAAGCCGGAACCGGAGACTGTGCCGGACGCGCAGGTGTCGGAAACGGAAAGCGTAACTGTGCCGGAGGAACTGTCGGACGCGGAAGGCGTCCTGACGCCGGAGGAACTGGAAAAAGAATCGTGGTTTTCGCGTCTGGTGCGTACGCGCTCGAAAGCGGAAAAATTACTGTCCGAAATGAGTATCCGGGATAAGGTGTATCAGCTTTTCATCGTGTTTCCCGACCAGTTGACGGGGAAGCCGCCCGTCACGGAGGCCGGGGAGGATGTGCGGGACGGTCTCGACCGTTATCCGGTGGGGGGTATTCTGTTTGACCGCGACAACATCCAGAGTCGGGCGCAAATCTGTAATCTGCTGGCACAAATGCAGTCCTACAGCCGGATACCGCTGTTAATGACCTGCGACGAGGAGGGCGGACGCGTCAACCGGCTTATGAAAACCGTTGGCACGCCGTACGTCGGCCCCATGCTGTCGTACCGCGACAAAGGCGAGGCCACCGCAAAAGCAAACGCCGTGACCATCGCGGGCGGCCTGACTTCCTGCGGGTTCAATATGGACTTCGCGCCCGTGGCGGACGTGTGGTCAAATCCGGCAAACTCCGTGATTGGGAATCGGGCGTACAGTACGGACTTCGACGAGGCGGCGGCACTTGTCCGGGCGGCGGTGGAGGGGTTCCATGAGGGGGGCGTGGCCTGTACCCTGAAACACTTTCCCGGACACGGCGACACCTACGAGGACAGTCACAACGGACTTGCGAAAGTCTACCGCACTTGGAACGAGTTGGAAGAGGCGGAGTTGAAGCCGTTCCGGGCGGGAATCGCCGCCGGGGCGGACGCCGTTATGGTCGGACACCTCATTGTCGGCGAAATCGACACTGACCCCGCCACCATTTCCCGTGTCATCGTCACGGACATGCTCCGGGACGAACTCGGCTTTGAAGGCGTGATTATCACGGACAGTCTGCAAATGGACGCCATCACGGAACATTACAGCGCCGGGGAAGTCGCCTTACGCGCCATGGAAGCGGGCGTCGACGTGTTGTTAGCGCCGAATAATCTGGGCGAGGCCGCCGACGCGTTACTGTCCGCCGTCGAGGAAGGGCGGATATCCGAAAGCCGCATTGACGAAAGCGTGATGAGAGTGTTACAGTTGAAAGAATCGTACGGCATTTTGAAATAAAAATCACGTCTCGACGTTTTTTTACCGAACTGTCACTTTTTCGTAACCGAAAAGAGGTGAAATCCGTGCGCGTGGCGGGTATGATTACGGAGTACAATCCGCTCCACATGGGACATCTCCGCCTTGTGGAGACCATCCGGCAGAGCCTTGGCAGAGATACCGCTATTATTTGTTGCATGAGCGGCGACTTTGTCCAGCGCGGAGACCTTGCCGTTGTGCGGCGGCAAGCCCGCGCAAAGGCCGCCGTGATGAGCGGCGTTGACTTGGTTCTGGAGTTGCCCCTGCCCCAGTCCGTGTCCTCCGCCGAGGGATTCGCCGAAGGCGGCGTTGGCCTCCTGCTGGCGACGGGTCTGCTGGATACCCTTGTGTTCGGAAGCGAGCGCGGAGACACTGACGCGCTCCAACAGGTGGCCTCTGTGTTGCTGCGTGAGAACTTTCCCGCCGCCCTCCGCGGAGAGTTGGCCGCCGGTATCTCGTATCCCGCCGCACGGCAGAGGGCGGTTTCCAAGTTAGCGGGTTCCGCGCTCGCGGACGTACTCTCCCGCCCCAACGACCTGTTAGGCGTGGAATACTGCAAAAGTCTGTTGCGCCGCGCCTCCGACGTGCGCCCGCTGGCGGTTCGGCGGGAGGGGACACCCCACGGACAGGACATGTCCAGTGACACCGGGTTTCCGTCGTCGACCGCCATCCGCGCCCTCCTGCGCCGGGGGGAACGGGCGGCGGCGCTGTCTCGCATGGTTCCGGCTATGCGGGCGTGCTATCTGGAAGAGGAAGCCGCCGGACGCGCCCCGGTATTCTACGAGACAGTCGAACGCGTGATTCTCTACCGTTTGCGTTCGATGTCCCGCGCCGACTTCGCCGCGTTCGACGAGGGGCGGGAAGGCCTCTCGAACCGCCTCTACGACGCGAGCCGCGACACGGTTTCCGTCCGGGAGACACTCGAACGCGCAAAGACAAAACGTTATCCCATGTCCCGCTTACGGCGCATGCTTCTATGGGCGGCGCTGGGGCTGACGGAACGGGAACGCGCCCTCCGTCCGGCCTACCTGCGCCCGTTGGCGATGAGCGCCACGGGACGGAAACTGTTGGCGCGTATGCGGACTTGCGCCGCGCTCCCCGTGCTGACGAAAGCCGGGGACGTGTCCGCGTTAGGTTCCGAAGCCGAAACGCTCCTGCGACTGGAAGCGCGAGCCGCTGACTTGTACGCGCTGGCCTGTCCCGTTACTGCCGCCGCTTCGGGCGGTGCCGTCTGGAAAGAGCCGCCTTGGATTGCCGACGCCGTCTCTTTCGGAAAGGATGTTCCATGAAATCACAGATTCCCCACCGTGTACGTATTATCCCGCTGGCGCTGACGCTGTTGCTTCTGACGGCCTGCGCCCTGCGTGACAAGATTCCCAGTCCCGCGCCGGAGAGTACCCCCGCCGGACTGCCCGAAAATCTGACCTGCGAAATCGAAACCGAACCGGAAAGCGGCATTTCCCGCGCCGAGGACGGTTCCATGATTGCCGCTTATACTTACAAACTGCCGGTCATGCGGCTTTACCGGCAAAACGGCGCGCCCGTCACTGAGGAGACCGCCGAAAACAGTCGGGAACTCGACGCCGTGCAGTTAGCCAACACATTCAATCAGGCGTTCCGGGACTGGAAAGAGGAAGCTGATTACCCCGCGCTCGAAGAATTAGCCCAACAGGATTACGCCCAGAAGAAAGAAGACAACCAGAAATGGGATTACCATTACGAACAAGGGTTGGAGACTGATGTCTACAAGACAAGCCGTTTTGTGAGCGTGTCCGGGCGCTTCTACTACTACGCCGGCGGGGCGCACCCGAACACCGTCTTTTTAGGCTGGAATTACGACATGGAGAAGGGTACCTTTTTCTACGCCGGACAGCTCTTTCAGGATACGGAGGCAATCACGGAGGAACTGCTTCACTTGGCGCGGGAACGCGCCGCCGAGTGGAACATGTCGCCGGAGGAATTTTTCTGGGAGGACTACGCCGAAACCCTCAACGGCTGGAGTGAAAAGTCCGCCGTCGTCACCTTTGACGAGTTCAATATGACGGTCTCGTTTTCGCCCTACGTTATCGCGTCCTACGCCGCCGGGGAACAGATTTTCAACATCCCCATTACGTGGCTCCGGCAGTACCTTAACCAGTACGGAAAACATCTGCTCTCACAGTGACAAACAGGAAGCGGGGCTGTCAGCAAGGACAGTCCCGCCTTTTTACGACTCCTCCATGTCGACCGTGATATGGTCTGTTCCGTAGCGGTCGAACTCCGACAGATAGGCGTCAATCCGCGCCTTCAAGGCCTCGTAATTCTCGCCGGTCATGGGTTCGCCGTCCATGTCGCGCAGTGCCAGCTCTTCCGCCAGAATCTCGAAGAACGTCACATCCTCGTACTGGTCGATTACCTCGTGAATGCCGCCATCCGCGAACGCCAGCGACGGAATCAGCTCCCCGTTGTACAGCTCCACAAGTTTGCTCATCCGGTGGTGCAGACAGTGGGAGAAAATCGTACTCTCCACGGCGTCATACTCCCGGATGCGGTCGTTCTCCTCCCGCGTCGAGTTCATAATCCAGTTGCCTATGTACACAAGGTCCAGCAGATAACGAAACTGCTGTTCCGTCAGCTCAATTTTCATGTCGAAGCCTCCTGAATAATTCGGCGGCGCGGCGTACGCGCTCCATGGTTTCATCATTATAACACACGCGCCCCGGAATTTCCACCTGAAAAACCGGGAAAAAATACAAAAGTCTGTCTTGCGGCTTTGCCAAAGACATAGTATAATATGCCCCGAACATTGTGACGGCTCACAGCATTTCAGGAGATGATACCATGACAGACCCCAGACCCGTAGGCGTGTTTGATTCCGGCCTCGGAGGGCTGACCGCGATACGTTCCCTCCTGCGCATTCTGCCGGAGGAAAACCTGATTTATTTCGGCGACACCGCCCGCGTACCGTACGGGAACCGCGCCCCGGAAACTATCCTGCAATATGCCCGACAGGATGTCCGTTTCCTGCGCTCGTTCCACCTCAAAGCGATGGTCGTCGCCTGCGGGACTATCTCCACTACCTCTCTGGACACCTTACAGGCCGAAAACCCCGACCTGCCCTTTATCGGGGTTGTCTCCCCGGCCTGCCGCCGCGCCGCCGAAGTCACGAAGCAAAAGCGCGTGGGCGTTATCGCTACCCGTGCCTCTGTCCGCTCCGGCGCGTACGAAACCGCCCTGCGCCGCCTTGACCCTGAAATTACTGTGCTTGGCAAGCCCTGTCCTTTGTTCGTTCCGCTGGTGGAAAACGGACGCTTCCGCCCCGGCGATATCGTCATTGAGACCGTCGCCCGCGAGTACCTCACGCCCCTGCTCCAACAGAACATTGACACGCTCATCCTCGGCTGTACCCACTATCCGCTGTTGGAAGAAGTGATTGCCGGTATCTGCGGGTCGTCCGTGACACTGGTTTCCGCCGGGGAGGAATCCGCCTACGAGTTGAAGCGCCTGTTAAAGGCGCGAGACCTGCGCGGCGACATGTCCCAGACCGGGGAAGTACAGTTTTTCGTCAGCGACCAGACGGAAGATTTTGAAAACATGGCCTCGCTCTTCCTGCGGGAAGACCTGCGCCACACCGTACGGAGGATTGACATTGAACAGTATTGAAAACATGGAACGTACCGGCAACACACCCTCTACCGCCTCGAAGCAAGAGGAGGAATCCCCCGCAGACACGCAAAGGCCGACAGAAACCGATACCGCGCTTTCTGTCCTGCCCGCCCGCTCCGGCGACAGTCTCCCCGTCCTGCTGACCATCCACTCCGAACAGGACATTGACAGTCCGCAACAGGACAACATGGAACTGCTCACCGAAGGCACCATGAATCTTACGCCCGACTGCCTCACGCTTACCTATCACGAAAGCGCCCTCACGGGCATGGAGGGTACCACGACCGTCTTTGAGATGTACGGACCCAAGGTCATACTCCGGCGCATGGGAACCGTCAGTTCCCAGATGATTTTCGAGGAGGGGCGACAGCATACGTCCCTGTACGAAACCCCCATGGGCGAACTCTCGATTGATATACAGACCGGCTATCTGCGCAACTCCGTGACGGAGAGCGGCGGACTGCTGGAAATCCGCTATTCCGTGTCCGTCGAACACGCGAGTACCGGAAAGAACCGCTTCCGGATGAAAGTCCGGCGAAAGCGCAAAGAATCCCAACGTGAAAAGGACTTGACACCATGAACATGATACAAGAGGCACACAAACAAATTCATTCCCTGACGCTGGACGCTTACCGCGCCGCCGTGTCGGACGGGGTTCTCCCCGACGCCACGCTCCCCACAATCGCGGTCGAGATTCCAAAAGACCCGTCCAACGGTGACTTTACCACGACATTCGCCCTTGCCGCCGCCAAAGCACTAAGAAAGTCCCCAAAAGTGATTGCGGCGGCGTTGTCGGAACGCATGCGCTTGGACGGCACGTACTTTCAGAGTGTCGAAATCGCCGGTGCCGGATTCCTGAACTTCCGCACGGGGTCACGCTGGTATGAGGGCGTTTTGTCGGCGATTGAGGCTGAGGGAAATGATTATGGCACCTGTCAAGACCTACAGGGACAAAAAATCATGGTGGAATTTGTGTCGGCGAACCCCACCGGCCCCATGCACATGGGCAACGCACGCGGCGGGGTTCTCGGCGACACGTTAGCGGCTATTCTAAGCGCATGCGGCGCGGAGGTTGAACGGGAATTTTATGTCAACGACGCCGGAAACCAGATTGAGAAATTCGCCCACTCCATTGAGGCGCGTTATCTGCAATACTTTCAGGGCGAGGACGCGGTAGTGTTCCCGGAGGACGGATATCACGGCGACGATATCCGCGACCTTGCCGCACAGTACGCCGCACAGTACGGCGACACGCTCTTACAAGTCACGCCCGAAGAACGCCGCGAAAAACTGGCAAGTTTCGGACTGTCCGTGAATCTCCCGAAGATGAAAGCCGATTTGTTACGCTACAAAATCTCCTATGACACTTGGTTTCTGGAATCGACTTTGCATGAAAGCGACTATGTGGCGGAGACCGTGGACGAGTTGTCGAAGCGCGGCTGGACGTACGAGAACGACGGCGCGTTGTGGCTCAAAACATCGGGAATCATGCGGGACAACCTCTTAAAAGCCGGGAAAAAGCCGTCGGACATTGAGAAACTCGACCTCAAAGACGATGTACTCCGCCGCGCTAACGGCTTCTATACCTATTTCGCGGCGGATATCGCCTACCATCGAAACAAGTTCGCCTTGCGCGGCTTTGACCGCGTTATCAACATTTGGGGCGCTGACCATCACGGGCATGTGGCACGCCTCAAAGCCGCTCTTGACGCCCTCGGCCTCGACGGCTCCGGACGCCTCGACATTGTGCTGATGCAACTGGTCAAACTCCTGCGCGACGGGGAGACAGTCCGCATGAGTAAGCGTACCGGCAAGGCCATCAGCCTGTCAGACCTGCTCGACGAAGTTCCCGTTGACGCGGCGCGGTGGTTCTTCAACGCCCGCCCCGAAACGCAAATGGAATTTGATTTGGGGCTTGCCGTCCGGGAGGACGCCGAAAACCCGGTCTATTATGTCAAGTACGCCCACGCCCGCATATGTTCGCTTCTGCGTACGCTTGCCGGTGAAGGCGCGACTGTCCCCGCGCACGCCGACATTTCCCTGTTGACCGACGACACCGAACGCGCATTGATAAAGGCTTTGGCGCGGTTCGGGGAGGAAGTCCGCCTCTGCGCCCGCGACTACGACCCCAGTCACCTGAACCGTTACCTGCAAGACCTCGCCGGATGTTTCCACCGGTTTTACACCTCCTGCCGTATCAAGGGAGAGGCGGCGGACGTACAGTCGGCGCGTCTCGGCCTCGCCGACAATACCCGGAAGGTACTCCGCAACGGCTTGCGCCTGTTGGGCATTGAGGCACCGGAGAAGATGTAACTTTATGTGTCCCCCACCCGGCGCGACGCGCCACCCTCCCCGCACACGGGGAGGGCTTCGCGGAACTGCCGACGGAGAAAACGTAGCAGTTTTACAGGAAATGCCCGCCTCTTAGCCTCCCCCGCACGGCGGGGGAGGTGTCACGGAGTGACGGAGGGGGCAAAACGATTCTTTGACACACCGACAGTAACAGCGAAAGGAATGAGCAATCCATGTCCGACAACATCCCCCGTCTCACGCTGACCCCCGACGAATCCGCGGACGCGCCCGCGTTCGTGTCCTACGAGACGCCCCCGGAACTGTTCCAGCAGTACCAGACCCAAGAGCCGCAACCGGCACAACAGGCGTACGCACAGTCACCCGTGCAACAACAAGCGTACGCACAGCCCCCCGTACAGCAACAGGCGTACGCACAGCCGCCCGTACAGCAACAGGCGGCACCCGCGCAACAGGCCTATGTTCCGCAACTGACACTCAATCCGACTGTGCCGGAAGCGGCGCAAGCCGTACCCGCTCCGGCACCCGCGCCCGCCGTCGCCGAACCTATGCCCGAAGAAACACGGCTTTCCCCCGAAGAACTCCGCGCCGTCGACGAGTTCGCCAAAAAAATCGACATCACGGACACCAATCTTGTCCTGCAATACGGCGCGGGCGCGCAAAAGAGTGTAGCCGAATTTTCGGAGAGCGCGTTGTCGTCCGTGCGTACGAAAGACCTCGGCGAAGTCGGCAACTCGCTCAGCGCCCTTGTGGCGTCGCTCGACAACATCAACGAGACCGGCGAGAAGAAAAGCGGCCTCTTTAACTTCTTCAAGAAGTCCGAGGACAAAATCCAGACCCTCAAAGCACAGTATTCCAAGGCGGAAACCAACGTCGACAAAATCAGTAAGGAACTCCAACAGCACCAAATTACCCTGCTGAAAGATTCCGCCATGCTCGACCAGCTCTACGAGAAGAACCTGCAATATTACAAGGAACTGTCGATGTATATACTGGCGGGGAAAAAGCGTCTGGCGGATATCCGCGCCAACGAGCTTGCCGACCTCCAGCGCAAGGCACAACAGACCGGTTCCCAAGAGGACGCCCAACGCTTCAACGACATGGTACAACTCTGTGACCGGTTCGAGAAGAAACTGCACGACTTGGAATTAACGCGCATGATTTCCATTCAGATGGGGCCGCAAATCCGCCTCATCCAGAACAACGACGTATTAATGGCGGAGAAAATCCAGTCGTCGCTTGTGAACACAATCCCGCTCTGGAAAAGTCAGATGGTCATCGCGTTAGGCGTCGAACACGGGCGGCGGGCAGTCGCGGCACAGAACGCCGTCACCGAAATGACAAACACGCTCTTACAGCAGAACGCCGACCTCTTGAAAATGGGTACCATTGAGACCGCCCGCGAGGCCGAACGCGGCGTCGTCGACATTGAGACGTTGCAACACACCAATCAGCAGTTGATTTCGACCATTGACGAAGTGCTGAACATCCAGCGCGACGGCGCGGAAAAGCGTCGGGCGGCGGAAGTCGAACTGCACCGCATTGAGGGCGAACTGCGTCAGAAGTTAATGCAACTCAACCGCTGACGGCGGCGTGGAACTGTAACAAAACACTGTGCCAAGCCGCAACGCAAAACCGCGCCGGGGAACAATTCCCGGCGCGGCTGATTTTATGAGAATCTCCCCGGAAACGTGACATTTCCGGGGAGATGGTTTCGCGTGTTGTCAAGTATTAATACTTATCGTGGGAGGAATGGGAGGCGGCGAAGCTGTCGCCGGTGTGGGCGGCGGAGACCGTCGAACGGGCACCGCCAACTTCCTTGCGGAGTGTGAAGCGTCCGATGAGTTCTTTCAGGAGGTTGGCCTGTCCGGAAAGTTCCTCGCTGGCGGCGGCGGACTGTTCGGCGGTGGCGGAGTTCGTCTGGACAACGCTGGAAATCTGGTCGATACCCGTGCTGACCTGCGCGACATCGTGCGACTGCGCGTCGGTGGCCTTGGAGATACGCGTCACGGCGTCCATGACCTTCTGGGCGCGGACAACGACTTCTTTGAGCGCCTCGTCGGTCTCGACGGACAGGCGGCTACCCTCGTTGACGGCCTTGACGGTTTCTTCGATAAGTGTCGCGGTACTCTTGGAGGCTTCCTGCGACTTCGTGGCGAGGTTGCGCACTTCGTCGGCGACGACGGCGAATCCCTTGCCGGCGCTTCCGGCGCGGGCGGCCTCAACGGCGGCGTTGAGCGCGAGAATGTTCGTCTGGAACGCGATATCCTCAATGGTCTTGATAACCTTGCTGATTTCAAGGGACTTGACCTCGATGGCCTTCATAGCGCCCATGAGGTCGGCCATATGCGCGGAGCATACGGCAATCTGGTCATGGGAGGCCTGATTGTCGACTTTGGCGCTCTGGGCGTGT
>JAFSRZ010000031.1 GCA_017445875.1 Oscillospiraceae bacterium
AGGCAGTGTCAACAAAATTAAAGTTATCAAACGCGTTATGTTCGGACGTTGCGGCGATGATTTGCTCCGCGCCAAAGTCCTCCGCATGGAAGCGCGGCGTTCTTCTCTCACCGCCTCTACCAACTAATTTTGGAAAGAACCACTTTGGACTTGACAAACACATTTCGCCATGCAGTAGGCCAGCCGCGCAATTAACGCAATGTCCATTGTGTACAGAATCGCTTTCGCGTTATCGCCGCTGTTATCCTTCACGTTATCGCTACTGTTATCATTCGCGTTATCATTCGCGGAATCGGACAGCGTTTCAACGGCTTCGGCCGCTTCCACGGCGGCGGCTTCTTCCAGCTTCAAGCGGAGCTGTTCGCGCCATTTGTCCACGTCCTGTAACAGGTCGCGGTTGAACATCAGCCGGTAGGCAAGCGGCAGATTTCCCGTGGCGCGGAGCTTGATACTCTGTCCGCCGATTTGTACTTCCTTCGTCATATCGTATCACCTCATGCGGCAAGCGTCGGCACAAAGACGCTTATAAACCATGTGTCGTAAATGTTGGTTTCCGTGTTGTTTACAGTAACCGTGTCGCTGGGCTTGCAACGCGCCTTGACGAGCGTATCAGGCCGCGAAGCGGCGGTAATGGTAATCGTCTCCGTACCCGTCGACGGGTACGGACCGTCGTCCGGGTTGACAGTCTGTCCGGCGATTGCGGGCTTGGACGCCGTACAGTTATAGAGTACGTGCCGGGTCTTGTGGTCGTCGCCGTCGAACTCGAACAGCAGTGCGAACCGCGCCGTAACGGGGGCGTTGGTCTCGTACTTGACGCCGCTGGTGTCCGTCTGTTCGCCGAGACAGTCGGCGCGGAACTCGTCCGGAATTTGGGCAATGCTCATGTCTCCGGTGTAGTTGGCGAGTGATTCCGCCACCCAGTAATACGAATCGTCGGCGGCTAAAATCTTTCGGGCGGTCGTCGCCGAAAAGCTGATACTAATCGCGCCCAGTAACGCTTCCGGCGTCCCGTAGGTGATTGTCCCGTTGTTTTCCGTGATAAGCGCGTAATGTACGTTTTTCAGTCCGTACCGGACTTTGTTTTGTGCGGGTGTGGGCATGCTGATTCCTCCTTTTGTCGGTTATTCCTCGCGCCGCAACGGTACCACTGTCCGGTAAACTTCCACTATCAGATGTTCCGATTTCAGGAAGTTTTCCTCACGTCTCCATGTCAGTCCGTACGCGTTCAGCGCTTCCTCGACTTTCGCTTCCAAGTCGAACCGTTTTTCCGGCGTGTACAGTTCGATAATGAGTTCCTCCGCCCTCGTGTATACCTCATCGTCCGCGTGAAAGTTGCGGGACTTCGGATAGTAGAAGCAAATCACGGGCGGGGCTTGCGCGGTATTCTCTGGGAATTGATAGTAGGCGTAGGGTAAGCCTATAGAAGCTATCATTTCCGTGACTTCTCGCGTGGTCATATCCATTTTTCCGCCAATCGTTCCTCTACTTCGTTAGCCGCCCATTCCTCGACGGCGCGAATGTGCGGCTTTGCGGGCGCGGCGGGGTAATGATAACCGTTCTTTTCCCCCGCTTTGCGTCCGTCTTCCAGCAGGTGAGCCAGCCCCGGCTTTTTGTCCGCGTATATTTTGGTTTCCACGTACGTCGGCGCGTTGCGCTCGATTTCGGATTTCCAGTTCTTCGCGTACTCGCCCGTATTCTTTGGCGCGGTGTCACGCAAGCGCTTTGTCGCTTCCGCCGTGACACCTACCACCACTTGTCGTACGTTCTGCGCCACGTCCCCGTAATAATCCTCCAAAACGTGAATCAGGGCGGCTCCAAGTTTATCTGTTACCGTTGCCAACGTTTGTCCCTCCTTTGCGTTCCGTGTGGAGTTCTATCATGTCCGCGCCCCGGCGAAACATCCGAAAGACGCTGTAGCGAAAACCTTCATATTCCACTATGCTTTCGTCATGGTAATCATAACGGAACATCGTAAACACAAATTTCGGGTTCAGGCCGTTGCGGAAACCGTCTTGAAACTCCGCCCCGGACGCGGATTTCACGTCAGCGAATACCGTTCGGGCGGTCTCCTCCCCGATATGAAACACGCCGTTGTCGTCCTGTGTCCGGGGCGTGTCAATCAGTGTAATTACGCTTGACAGGTTCATCCGGGCGTCACGTCCCCTCTGCGGTACTCCGTCGACATGCTCAACTGTGCTTTCAGTTCATCATAGGAGGCTTTCAGCCTGTCCCAGAAATCCACCCTGTCAGGCTCGCTGAAATACAGTTTGCAATAGGTCACGACGGCGCGAACCAGAAGCGCGTCCCCGTCCGCGCCGGACACCTTGACGCCCACCGCTTCCAAGTCTTTCAGCGCCGCGTCTATAAGCGACGCTATTTCGCTGTCAAATGCGTTTGTTGTGACGCGGAGCGCCAGTCTGACCTTTTCAAGCATGGGGAATCAGTCCTTCTTTCGCTTCACGCGTCCGGATTTCTTTTCCGGGATTTCCGCCGCTTCCGGCGTGTTTTCCACACTTTCCACGGGATTTTCCACAGTTTCCGGTACTTCCGGTTCCGGTACGCTGTCAACGGTTTCCGGCGCGTCCACGTCGTCCGGGAGATACCGCGCCTTGTCACCCAGCGCCCGGAACTGCTGTTCCGTAATCTCCACCACCGAACCCGGCAGACACGTTACGGTACACGGTTTCAGAATCTCCGCCGAGATTGTCTTCATTGCGCACACCTCCTGTCAGGTGCCGCCGCCAGAAGTGCCGCTGTTGTCCCCGCCAGATGTTCCGCCGCTGACCGTGACTTTGGCGAAGAAGCGGGGGCGAACCAGTCCGAAACCCGCGTACATGCGCCCGACAACTTTCACAAGGTCTTTCTCCGCCAGCGAATACGGGTCAGTGATGAAATGTACGCCGTAGCCCTCCGGCAGCGTACACACAAGGCCGTCCAAGTCGCCGACAAGAATTTCCGTGCCGGACGTGAGCTGGTTCGAGAACAAAACCGGAATACCGTTGACGTAGTAGGACGGTTTCCCGTTCTCCGAAACCACGTTGTAAATCGGGCGTCCGGTCGTGTCGGTCAGCGCCATGAACCCGGTGAAATACGTCTGCTTGTTCATGATGGCAACGGGGTTCAGCGCCTCGTCGGACAACAGCGCCTGCGCCGCGAAAATGGTACCCGCGTCAATCGCCGGAACCGTCAGCGCGGGGACGTTGCACGCGCTTGTCGTCAGCGTCGCGGACGCGCTGAGAAGTTTGCCAATCGCGGTATCCTCCGCCGCCCGGAGAATCCGGTATTCCAACTCGTTGTAGAGATAATCCAGATACGTCCGCCCCGTCAGCGCGGCGACTTCGTGGGAATACGAAATCCACTTCTTGACCATTTCCGGCGACACCGACACGGAACCAAGCTGTAACGTCTCCTCACTGGGCGCGGCGGCTCCCTCCGTGTGCGTGGCGGCGTCAGTCGCGGAATACTCGAACGGGAACTTGACAACGCCGGGAATCTGCGTCCGCCGAATGCGCGGCAGAATCGACAGCTTCTCCCAGTCGGTCGCCACCCGGTCGGAAATGTACGTTGGGACGGGAACCGTGCCGCCGTCCACAAGGTCGGTCAACAGGGCGCGGCATTCGCGGTAATCGCCCGTCTTGACGCCTTTGGCGTAGGCGTCCACATACGCGTCACTGTTCAGGATGTCGACACGCGTCCGCTGTTCGACAACGGCGGGTGCCTTTGCGATAACGGTTCCGCCGCCGCGTATGATTTCCTGCATTTGCTGACGCCGGGTTTCGATTGCGTTCAGTTCCTTGCTACGGGTTTCCAGCTCCGACAACTCCGCCTCGAACGCGTCCAGCGTCGCGGCGTCGGCGTGCGGACTCGCGTCTTTGATTTCGGCGCGGCGCGTCTCGATTTGTTCGGCGGACATGGCGCGGATTTCCCGCTTTCTGTCCTCGGACAGTTGTACCATCGCGGCGGGTTCCGCGTTCGGTTCGGTTACAGTTACGTTAGGATTGGTTTTTAGTTCCATAGTGTTAGTACCCCGCTTTCATGCGTAATTGTAGTTTTCGCCGTTGGAGTGATAACACGGTTTGCTTTCGCCGTTCCGCCACGGCGCGGAAAAAGTCACGCGTGGACACACTGATTTCCGTGTTATCGTTCGCCAGAAGCGACACGGCGGAAACATCGTACACTTTGTCTATGCGGTCGATAACCCGCGTATAGTCTCTGTCCTCCGCGTGGTCTCGCGCCACGTGAAAGCCAAACGACATCTTAGGACTTGCAAATAAATAATCTTTGCGTTCGGTGGCCTCTGAATGCCCGCAATAAGGCGGAATCAAGGTGGGAAGCTGAATCATTTGTTTTTCTGCAAGTCCTTAGTGATAAGCCCCGCCCGGATTTCCTCAAACAGTTCCTTGGCGGCGGAACTCCCTGACAAATCCGCCCGAACCAGTAACCCGCGCCCATCCGGCGTGACCTGTAATGTGTGATTGCTCGTCCGGGCGTACACGCGCCCCTCATGGTCAAACTGCATGATTACGTCCGACAAATCCGCGTACTGGAACGCGTCCGGCGAAATCCGTTCGCTGTAGTCGCCTCATAAGCGGTACTTGTCATAAGTGCAGGCGTACCCGGTCACGGTGTACGGGCTTTGCTGTTCGTCGAGGGCGCGGAACGCCGCGAAAGCGCGGTATTCCCTATTTGGCGGCATGGTCGTCACTTCCTTTCATGGTGTCGTCGTCCAAAATAAGGCGGTCGCGGTCGTCGGTTGCGAAGTGATATTCTCCGCGAATCGGGGCGCGTTGTCCGGCTCCGTCCGGGAGCGGCTCGTAGTTGAACAGACGCCGTATTTCGTCAATCATCATGGCGCCCCGGTCGCCCAACTGCCGCGCCATTTCGACTTTCTCCCGCGTGGTCATATATTGTAGCCGGTCGGCGTTGGCGCTGATACAGGACCCTTGCGCCCGTTCGCGGTCACTGAACGCGGCGCGGCTTAACGCTTCCGAAAACTATATGGCAAACGGTTCTATAGCGCCGTTGAAAAAGGCGTCGAGTTCTTCAGGCGTCGCGGCGTTCTGCATAACCTTAGCGTTCACGCCGAAATAGTTTGACACGCTCTCATGGATTAACTGCATTTGCGCGGCGTCCACGGTGTACGGGGAGTATTTGATTTGCTGAATGTCGCTGTAGGTGTTCGGATAGAGAAGCAGTCCGCCCGGATTTTCCGCCTCCTCGGAGAAATTCAACTTCGTGAATCGCTGGCGCTCTTTCGCAAGGTCTTCATCGAATGTAAAGTTGCTGACACGCGCCATAAAGCGGTATGTCGCGGAGTTTTTGACCGCCGTTTCAATGCCCTGATTCTGGATGTGTATCAGTTTCATGACATCGCTCAGGGCGTTGTTGCTCTCCCCGAAAAAGTCATTCTGATACTGATGTTTCGTCAGTACCGCGCAACGCTTCCACTCCACGGCGGCGGGGCCGCCGCGGGCGAAATGACACCGCAACCACGGTTCGTCCTTGTAGTCCACCAGTTCACAGTTGACCGGAAGCGCCGGGAAAAAGCCGGACAGTTTCAAATTATCGTCCAGAACCGGAAGAATGACACAGGTATTGTGTACGTCCAGTATGGTCGACACGCGGTAAAGAAACTGGCTCCATGTCTGCCACGGGTTCGGGGCATGTCGGAGACTGGTTTGCAGTGTCGGATTCGCCGAACCGTGTACCCGGACTTCCAGCTTGGAAATGTGCCGCGCCCGTGCGTCAATCGCGGCGCGGACAAGGCTTGATTCGTAAATTTCGCCCTGCCATGTCGTAAACGTCGGCTGGTATCCGGTCAGCGTCTCGAACACGCCCCGCGCCCCCGGAAGCGGTTCTTCCCTTCTCCCCCCATCGGTCCCGGAGAGGGTGTCCAAAATCCCGGACATGGGGGGACTGACTACAGCAGGACGCGCCCCAGTGCGTCCACGCGGTAACGCTTCGCCGCGCCGTGCAACTCCGCGTGACAGTTCCGGCAGACCAGTTCCAGATTGTCCCACGCCAGCGCCACGCTGGGATTGTGGATGTTGTCGGGCGTCAGTGCTACTGTGTGGTGGACGATTTCGCCGGGATTGTACAGGCCTCTTTCAAGGCACCGTTCGCACAGGCCGCCAGCCGCTTTCGCGTACGCGTCGCGGCAACGCTTCCACGCCTGACTGTGATAAAATTCTTTCGCAAACTCTTTCACAGTTCGTCGGCCTCCGTGTCATCGAACGCGAATGCGTCCGCGTCCTCATCGTCACGCGGTACGGTGTCCTCGACAATCTGGGCGCGTGAATCGCGTTCCAGCTTCGTCCCCTCGTGAATCAGCGCCACGACATCCTTGGGACGCATTTTCTTTGTGCTGATGTTGCCCAGCGCCTCTATCGCTACCGACTGCATGCGCACGCCGATTCCAATGTGCCGCCGCGACATCTCCCGCACAGCTTTCAACGCTTCCTCATGCGCGGCGCGTTCGAGTTCTTTATCATAAGCCCGGACGCGCTCCGCCCAGTTCCATTGACGTTTCCAGCGGTCGATTAATGTCCGGCTCTTGCGCAGTTGTCGGGCGACGCCCGACACCGTACGCCCCGCGCCCATGTCGCGGTATACGCCGAACGCCTCATAGGCCTTGCCGCCCTCGCCCTCCTGACGCTCCCACGGATTATCGCTCCACCGCATACCACCACCTTCCATCCAACGGAAAAGGCCTCCGCCGCCCGGCGGAAGCCTTTTGTCTTTTCGTTTGATTGTACTATACCACACCGGAAAGCGTAACATCGGGTAACATCGCGTCACAACTTTTCAGATAGCGGACGTATCGCATTTTGACGCTGTTTACTGTGTTGTGTCCGCCAATCGTCCGCGCAATCTGTTTCCATGTGCAGCCGCGCAGAAAGCGTAACCGGAATATCAGCCGCGTTTGGGTGTCCTCAATGCCCTGAATGAACGCGGCGGCGGCGGCCTCGCGGCACTGGATTTCCCCGCGCAGATGTTCCGCCCGTGACGACAAATCCTCTATCTCAGCCAGCAGATTCCCCACGGTGTCCCGTGACCGGTGCGCGTGCGGTGTGCCGGACACGTCCGCAACGCCCGGAACATCGGCGGCACGGCGCACAGCGTCCAGCAGTTCTTCCACGCTCCGAAGGTCTCTCCGAAGCGTAAACAGTTCGTTGAGTTCGTTACCCGTCACGCCGCCGCCCCCTTTTGTGAAAATAGCACGGATGTTCCTGTCAAATTATAGCGTACCCGCCGCCGAAACGCAACAAAAAGAGCGGCTCCGTGGCCGCTCTTTTTGTTGGCTTATGGTACGTTATTCCGCCAGAAAGCGCTCAATCGCGGCCTTGACCACCGACGCCTGAGAGACGCCCGTTTCCGCACACTTGGCCTTGAACGCCGTGACCAGCTCTTTCGGGAGCATTGCCGTTACCGCGCCGTAGGCCTTCGCGTTGTAGCGGCGCTTGACTTCCGATGAAGTGTGAGTTTTCCGCTTTTCGTCAGGCATACAGGAACCTCCGTTTCAGTTTTGTTCCGGTTCAGAATCCCTTCCAGACCAGAAACGCCAAGCCGCCCCAAACGGCAATCAGCAAGACGACCTTGCCGAGCAGAATCAGGCCTTCACGAGCCACATCTTTCCATGTGCATTTCATCGTTGTTTTCTCCTTTCCTGAAAAAATCTCGACCTGTGCGGTGAAAAGAAAGGAATTTTCACCTGATGTCATAAACTTGAAACCGCCCCACCCGGCGCGTTGCGCCACCCTCCCCGCACGCGGGGAGGGCTTCGCGGGACTGCCGACAGGAAAACCGTGACAATTCCACAGGAAATGTCGGGCTTTGTACCTCCCCCGCACGGCAGGGGAGGTGTCGCGTAGCGACGGAGGGGGCAAAACGAACCTTGCCAACGATTCCTTTCAGCATATTTCACCGCACAGGTCGAAAT
>JAFSRZ010000002.1 GCA_017445875.1 Oscillospiraceae bacterium
ATCAGCCTCTTTCTACTTCTATCGACACCTTCCTTGATAAAATTAATAGCTTCTCGGCGAAAATTTCCGGCGAGGGCGGCGAGGAGGAAGCCGACGAGGAAGCGGTACCTGTCGCGGGAACCGCGCCGACCGCCGAAGAAGCCGCGTTCGCAAGCGCGGAATTTCCGTACGGCCTCCACATTTACTTTGACGAGGGCGTCGGCATGGAGAATCTGCGGGCGATGATGTTGGTCAACTCCGTGCGGGACTACTGCGAAGAATCCCAGTTTGACTACTACCCGCCGGACGTGCAGATGAATCCCGAAACGGCGAATTTCATCATTGACAACGGCTTTTATATCCGCTTCCGCACGGCGGGAGACCGGGAGGAAGCGATTCCGGCTGTCAAAGATAACGGCGCTGTGCGGAACTGGCAGGTATTCGACGCGCCGGAAGCGGCACCCGCCCCGGCGGCGAAACCGGCTCCGAAGGCCGAACCCGCGCCCGTCGTGGAAGCGCCCGTAGCGGTCGCGCCGGAACCGGCAATCGTGGAGGAACCGCAGATTGTCGCGCCGCAAGCCGCCGCGCCCGCCGCGCAACAGTCCGCCGCGAAGCAGGCGCATGTCAAAGAAAGTCTGATTTCGGTCAGCCTGAGCAAACTTGACTCTTTAATGGCGGTCATCAGTGAGATTGTCATTACCGAAGCGCAGGTCACGGCGTCGCCCGACCTGAAAGGGCTCAAACTGGACAACTTCACGAAGGCGGCGCGGCAGTTGCGCTCCCTGACGGACAATCTGCAAGACGTGGGACTTTCGCTCCGCATGGTGCCGGTCTCCGCGACGTTCCAGAAGATGAAGCGCATTGTCCGCGACATGAGCAAGAAACTTAAAAAGGAAACGAACCTGATACTTGTCGGCGAGGACACCGAAGTAGACAAGACCGTTGTCGACAGCATTTCCGACCCGATTATGCACATTGTGCGGAACTCCATGGACCACGGCATTGAGAGTGACCGCGCCGACCGTATCGCGGCGGGGAAAGACCCCGTAGGCAAGATTATTCTTTCGGCGCGTCAGACGGGCGGAGAGGTCATTATCGAGGTCAACGACGACGGGCAGGGCGTCGACGACGACGCCGTGTTGAATAAGGCCATCCGGCAGGGATTGGCTCAGCCCGGCGTGGAGTACAGTCACAAGGATATTCTGAACTTCTTACTCATGCCCGGCTTTTCCACCAATACCGAAGTCACGGAGTATTCCGGGCGCGGCGTGGGCATGGACGTTGTCAAAAGCAACGTGGAGAGTGTCGGCGGCACGGTCACAATTACCAGTGAGCGCGGCAAGGGCATGACCACTACACTGCGCATTCCGCTGAACATGTCCATTATGGACGGCATGGAAGTTTCCGTGGGCGACTCGATTTTCACCGTACCCATCAGCGACATTCAGCAGATTTTCAAGGTGTCGGACATTAACATCATTCAGGACGCCACGCACGGCGAAATGGTCAAGATTGTGGACAACTTCTACTCCATTGTCCGGGCGAAAGAGTTCTACCAGCTCAACGGCGGCACGGACAATCTCGACGAAGGCGTGCTTCTGTGGGTGGAATCCGGCGACAATTCCTTCTGTCTGTTCGTGGACGAGTTAATCGGAGAACAGCAGGTAGTCGTGAAGCCGCTCCCCGATTACGTCAACAATTACGGCATTAAGGACTACGGCGTGTCCGGTTGTACGATTCTCGGCGACGGAAGCATTAGCATTATTCTGGACGTTGCCACAATTTACTCGTCACAGAATCCGTAAGGCGTCGCGGGAGGTCACATGAAAATCAATTCCGATACCGCCAACAAGCTGATTAAAAACTATACGGCGGAAATCTCCGCGCTCTGGGAGGCCGAATCCAAAAACTCGACGTACTCCTACAGTGTCGGCGAGGAACCCGTGATTCCGGCGTACTCCTTCGCGGAGACACAGGAACAGGTACACGCCTTTCAGGCGAAAATTCTCAAGCTCCGCCACGCCGTGTCGGTGTTCAACAGCGGAAAGACGCTCCCGGAATACGGCTGTACGCTGGACGAGGCAATCGGGCGTATGAGCGTTCTAAACGCCGAAAAGAAGCGTCTCTATGACCTGTTGCAAATCCCGGAGAAACAGCGCGCCCGGAGTTACGGAAGCCGTGAGGCCGATATCACGTGCCGCAACTTTGACGCCGCCGAAGTCCGCGCCGCCTATGACAAGGTGGTACAGGATTTAATGGAAATCCAGCAGGCGATTAATATCGCAAATCTGACGGAAACATTTGAAGTAGACCTGTAAGCCGTTGTTTTCCGTGACCGGAATCCCGCGAACTTTTTTCGGATGAACAATTGTTCATCCTCCAAATAGGTTTCAGGGAAGTCGCAGGATTCCATGTCTTTCTGTTGTCCATGTCTTTGCCCGCAGGGAAGTTGGGCGAAAAAGTCAAGACGAATGTCATCTTGTATCGTGGATTCAGGTCAGAAAACCCCCCGGCCGGGCATGGGGTTCGGTTGCGCCCGGTCACTTACTCAACCATACCGCCGCCCACGCGGACGGCGTACCGGATATCTTTGGAAAGGAAGTAACGCCCATGTCTGAGGAAAACGGACTGTTCGCCAAAACCGACGAGGCCAGAAGCGCCCTTTCGGATAAGGTGCAGGAAACCGACGAGGAAAAATATCTGATTTTCCGTTCCAGTAACATCCTCTACGCCCTTAGCACCACTTACGTTATCGAGATTCTCAACAACGTCACCATTACGCGCATTCCGATGGTGCCGGACTATATCGCCGGCGTTATCAATCTGCGCGGCGCGATTGTGCCGATTGTCGATTTCCGGCTTTTGCTCGGACGCATTCCCGAAGAGGAAAGCTGCGTCATTATCCTGAACATCAAGGAAACCAGCGTCGGCATTGTGGTCGACAGCGTTGACCAGATGGTCGACATTTCCCGCTCCGCGATTCTGCCGGTGCCGTCCCAGAATGAACACAGACTTGTCAGCGGCATGTGTACGGTTCCCGGCGGCGTCAGCACTATCATGATTCTGGACGGGGAAGCCTTGGGGCATATCCACGAGTAATCGCACAGGCGGTTTGACAGGGGGGCGTGGCGCTTGGATTCCGAAGACCAAAAGGGAGTAATAGACACTCTGCAAGACAAGATGGGTACTTTGCTCATCTCCGACCAAGACTTCACGCGGCTTGTCCGTTTCGTACAGCGGAATTACGGGATTGACCTGCACCAGAAACGGCAGTTGATTCAAAGCCGCCTCACCGCGACCATTAAGAACCGCGGATTCGACGATTTCAAGTCTTATGTCGATTACCTGTTACTGCATGGCAACGGCGACGATATCAACGAACTGTTAGTGAAGCTGACCACAAACTACACCTATTTCATGCGGGAGACGGAATCTTTCGACTACTTCCAGAAAAGCATTCTCCCGCAGATTACCCGGCGGCGGCAGACGGACAAATCCCTTGCCATTTGGAGCGCGGGCTGTTCGTCCGGCGAGGAACCCTATAACGTGACCATGTACATGATGGACTATTTCGGCTCGCAGTGGGGCGCGTGGGATACGCGTATGCTGGCAACAGACCTTTCCTTGGACGTTCTGCAAAAGGCGCAGACGGGCATTTACCAGCTTCCCGACTCCATGCCGGAGAAGTGGAAAGAGGAATATTTCACGCACGTCGGCGGGACGCGCTATCAGGTTGCGAAAAAAGTTCGCAACAACGTGATTTTCCGTCAGTTCAACCTCATGGACCCGATACAGTTCCGGCGGAAATTCGACGTGATTTTCTGCCGAAACGTGATGATTTATTTCGACCAGCCGACGAAAAACGCGCTCATACGCCGCTTCTACGACGCCACGGTGCCGGGGGGATACCTGATAATCAGCCTGTCGGAGAATCTCCCGCCGAATACGCCCTATAAACGGGTGGCAACCTCAATTTTCCAGAAGTAGTCCCGCTTTCTCCATCTTCCCGTGCGGGGACTTCCGGTTTTCGCAAGGGAAGAACATCATCCCAAGACGGGAAAGGGGAATCGGAATGGCGGATTTTAACCGTAAAAAAATTCGCGTCCTCGTGGTGGACGATTCCATACTTGCGCGCAAGGTCATTATGGACGGGCTTTCGGCGCGGCGCGGTCTGGAAGTCGTGGGGTACGCCATCAACGCCATTGACGCGAAAAACAAAGTCAGGCAGTTACAGCCGGATGTCATGACGCTGGATGTGCAAATGCCGGGCATGACCGGACTGGACTTCCTGAAATCCTTTCTGCCGGAATACCCGTTGCCGGTGGTGCTGGTGTCGGCGCTGAATCTGGGCGTATTCGACGCCCTGCACGCCGGGGCGGTCGATTTCGTGCGCAAGCCGGACAGCGACGTAAGCACGGAAGTCTTTGTCCGCACACTTGCCGCGAAGGTCGTGGAGGCGTCCAAGGCGAAAGTACAGGCACCGGCGGCGGCGGTTGCGACCCCCGCGGCGGCGTCACTGGGGGCGTCGGTGTCGGGGCGGATTATCATCGGCCTTGGCGCGTCGACGGGCGGCACGGAAGCCACGCTGGAAGTCATGAAGCGACTCCCGGAGGATATCCCCGGCATGGTCATCGTACAGCACATGCCCACGGGCTTTACGAAGATGTACGCCGAACGCCTCAACAAACTTTGCCGGATGGAAGTCCGGGAGGCCAAGGACGGCGACGAAATCAAGCGCGGTCTGGCGTTAGTGGCACCGGCGGATTTACAGTGCCGCGTGTTACGCAGTCCGCTGGGCGGCTACCGGGTCAGTTGCGCCCCCGGCGAACGGGTCAGCGGACACCGCCCGTCTGTCGACGCGTTATTTCAGTCCATGGCGCAGAATGTGCGTTGCCAGATGTACGGAATCATCATGACCGGCATGGGGCGCGACGGTGCCGCCGGTCTGCTGGCTATGCGCAAAAAGGGCGCGTATACTATCGGACAAGACGAGGAATCCTGTGTAGTGTACGGCATGCCCCGCGCCGCGTACGAAATCGGAGCCGTTACGCTGCAAGCGCCGTGCAAGGAAATTTCCACGGCTTTGTTATGTCATCTCCGTTCGCGTCCCGGCGGTCGCTGAAGCGTTTCACCCATACAGATTCCAGCCTCTGCGGACTGTACAGCCGTTACAGTTGACAGAGGCTTTCTGTCGCGCCCGCGTCAGAAAAGTTTGCGGTAAATTTTTTGAAAAATCCGACGCACGCTATTAATTTTTCGTGAAAATGTTCCGATATTTCTTATGAATGGTATTCTATCAGGACACGGTACTGATATGTGCTTCCAGCCGTGTCATACGTTTTCGGCACAGTCTCCTCCCGGACGGAACCGCCGTGCGGGAGCAATAAAGGGGGCGTCCCTGATGACAATCTCAGGAACTTTGACAACCAATCTTTCCAAGCCCATTGAACTACAGCGGGCTTATCAGCCGCCGCAGACCAACGCGGCGCAGACCCAGAAATCTTCCTCTTTCTCCCGGAGATTCGACAGCGTGACCATCTCCGAAGAAAACAGCCCGGTTATGGAAGCCCGGCGGCGTCTGTCCAACGAGGTGCGTACCGCCTCACTTTCCGCGCCCGTCTCCGCAATCCGGGAGCAAATCCAGCAGGGCAACTACCATCCCGACAGTATGGCGATTGCCCGGAATATGCTTCTGTTCGGGGAGGGCGGCTAAATGGAAGAAATCTACGAGGCCTTTTTCACGTATCTGGAAAAAGTGGGGGAGTATCTCGACCGGCTTTCGGAACTCGCCAAAGCGAAGAACATCGCCGCCCAGCGCGGCGACGTACTCAGCGTCAACGAGTGCATGCGCGAGGAACAGGAAATCGGCCTGACCCTGCGCCGCATGGACAAACAGCGCCAACGACTGTTGACGGTGTTACATCTCGACGGCGTGCCGCTGTCCGCCGTCCCGGCACACTGTCCGCCGGAACTGCGTCCCGCCGCACGCGCCGCCGTCGAGACGCTTCTGACGAAACGCGACATCTATCGCAGTGCCGCCGACGCCGCACGTGCTACGCTCGAATGCAGTTTGCACAACGTCGAAAAACTCATTGAGCAGAAAGAGCCGACCGGGCGGACGGGGCCACGCGCCCGCGGCGGACTGTTCACAGACTATCGGACGTAATCAAGGGGGGAAACCGTTATGGGTTTGGTATCCACATTCGGCACTTACTCTATCGCCAAGCTGGGTCTTTACGCCGCCAGTAAGGCCTTGCAAGTGACCGGCAACAATATCACGAACGTACAGACGCCCGGCTACACGCGCCAGCATTTAGACCAAGAGAGTTTACATATGGCTTCCGCTGACCGCTACGTGTCCGGGAACGTCCTGCACATGGGCACGGGCGTTCTCGCGCCGAGTGTCGGACAGTCGCGGGATGTCTATCTCGATATCCGCTACCGCAACGAAAATACCAGTGTAAACAATCTGGAATCCATGAAGGACGGGCTGGACAATATCGCCGGTATCCTCGATGAAGTCGGCAAGGGCGAGGACGGAGAAGGCGTGCTGGAAGGCATGTTCAACGACGCCATTGACCAGATGAACGCCTTAGCCGCCGAGGGTGCCGGAAAAGACCAGTATGACACACTTTTCCGCTCCTCCATGTCCACGCTCACCCGGCAACTGAATCTGACCGCCGACAATCTCGCCAACCTGAAACAACTGCGGATAGATAAGCTCAACGCGGATATCGAGGAAACCAACGCCATTATTAGCAGTATCCGCGAACTTAACACCACTATCCGCAAGTGCAGTATCTACGGCGACAGCGCACTCGAACAGCGCGACCAGCGGAATGTACTGCTGGACAATTTATCAAAGTACATGCAAATTGACGTGGAGTACGGAGAAGAGGAAATCGGCCCCGGCCTGATAGTCGAAAAGCTGATAGTTCGCACCGGAACCGAGCCGAAACGGATGTTGATTGACGGTCGTTACGCCACCGAAGTCATGTTGCGCGACGGCGCTACCGAGGGCGACGACCCCAACTTTGATATAGACCTTGCCCAGTTGACCGACATCCACGGGGGAACCATGGTCTTGGAGGAAAATGACATGGGCGTCGTCAAAAACCGTGACGTGGGTGCCGTGGAGGACGAGGACGGGAATACTGTCCACTACCGGAACTTGAAAGAGGCCGAGGAAGCCGCCGCCGAAATGAATAAAACCGCCGTCGGCACGGAATTTCACGCCGAAACCGAAGAAGACGGTTCTTTCACGGTGCACGAGTACAGCACCACCGTCTACACCAAGTCCGAGGACGCCGCCAAGGCTCTTGCCGAAATCAAGAAAGACCATAACAAGCACGTCAACTCACTGGGCGAAGTCACGCGCTACGACCTGCGCATTATCGACAGCGGCGGACAATTTGAAATCCACCAGTTCGCGGTCTTTCGCGGCGAGGTGCAGACACTCGATACCGAATTAGACGGCGCACTTCTGGCAGACCGCGAACTCCTGACGGAAAAGGGCATTTTCGCCTCTGAAACCGACTTGGCAATGGACTCGAACGCCGCCAGTAAACGCGGCATTCCCTATTACCAGAAAATGTTAGACGTGGTTGCCAACAAACTGGCCTCCGTCCTCAACGAAGCCAACCAGCTCCCCGACGAGACGATTTACGAGTCAACCTATGTCGAATCCGTCGACCAAGACGGCAACATCGTCAAGACGCTGGAATTTATCGACGGGGACGGCAATGTCGTCACCGGTGATAAGAGCCTCTACCAGCTCAAACCCGAATACAGCGAGTATAACGGCGGCATTCTCCTCAGCAACCACAGCAACAGCAACGACGACACCGGAATCACCGCCGCGAACATCTCCATTTCCCGCAACTGGGCCAACGGTTCCTTCCGTGTCCTGCGCTCCACGGAACCCAATCCGCCCAGCACCGCCAAAGACAACCTGACCCATATGTGCAACGTCCTCACGGGAAACCATGAATTTTACGCCAACACCGAAGACGTTTACGAGAAGTCCGCCAACGGAGAGGTATTCTTTACAGGTTCCTTCCAGTCCCTGCTCACAGACCACATGGTAGCCAGCTTGGCAAGTGACCAGCGGAATGTCAATGTTATGTACAGCAACCGCACCGCGTCCGCTGACCAAGTATACGTCAACCGCGACGGCACCATGGGCGTCGACCTCAACGACGAGGCCATGAACCTGATGATGTATCAGCGCTCCTACGCGGCGGCCTGCCGCCTGATGACATCATTCGACGAAATGATTGACCGTCTTGTCAACGGCATGGCGGTCTGACAGAGAGGGGGAACGCAAATATGGCGTTTCGTATCACGACTAACGGCTTAATGCGCTCGTACCGCACCAGCCTCGGCAAAATTAACGGGAAAGTGTATGATACTATGGAACGCGTCCAGACGACCCGGAATTTCAGTACATCCGCCGAAGACCCCGCCGCCGCAAGCAAGGCCTTCCAGCTCCGCCGCTCCTTCTGGCGGGCGCAAGACCATATTGACAACACCAAGTATCTGATGAATAAAATTCAGATGGGCTGGACTTCCACGGAAGCGGTTGTGGACGGGGACGGCAGTGTACCCAGTCTGGACGGAATCGCGTCCAGTCTGTCCGCTATCTCTGACACGACCGCGAGCGGTCGCCCGCTCTTGGGCAGGGAACTGATTGAGAAGTCGGAATCTATCGTCATGTGCATGAACGTCCGCTACAACGACGAATTTGTGTTCGCGGGCATTGACGGCATGAATGTTCCGTTTTCGTGGGGCGAGGACGGGGCGCTTCTCTACCGGGGCGTGGATGTCAGCGCCACTGAGGGTACCGAGGACTACGAGAAACTCCAGAAAATGGCCACGGAGACCGGTTATGTGGACGTGGGTCTGGGTCTGGAGGAGGACGAAAACGGGGACATCGTGGACAGCAGCGCGTTCAACTCCGCGATTTCCGGCATTGAGTTTCTCGGCTACGGTCTGGACGAGGACGGCGAGCCGCAAAATCTCGCCGTGCTGATGAACGAGCTTGGCAACATCTTTCAGGACTGCGACCGCGATACCGGCGCTTACGCCGATTCGGCAGACGAGGAACGGGCGCAGGCCTTGACCCAAAAACTCCTTGACGCAATCTCCCGCGTACAGGAACAGCATGTCGCGCTGTCCTCCCAGAGCGAGTATCTGCAAGTCAATCTGAACCATTTGGAGGAGACGCAGTACACGCTCAACACGGAGATTTCCGAACTGGAACAGATGGACCCCGCTTTAGCCGTCACGGAAATGTACTGGGCGCAATACTGCTATCAGGCCGCGCTGAAAATCGGAAACGACCTCGTGTCGCAAACCCTGTTCGACTATCTCAAGTAAAAAAGGCGTCTCCGGCGAAAACGGGCGTTGTGTGATTGCGCGGCGTCGCGGAATCCCGACACCTGTTTCCGGCGGAGTCCGCCTTTGGAGTTGCGCGGCGGTGCCGCGTAACTCCATAAAAGGCATTGTAGAATCATGAAAGGAAGTGCTTTCACAATGTATCCTCTGATTGAAATTAAGAGTGTGCCCATTGAGTTGCAGTTTAAGACGACAAACGCCTCTTTGGAGTACACACGCGGCACGGCTGAGATGGAAATCAGCCGTTCCGAGCAGGGCGGCGTGGATGTCCGAAGCCGCCCGATTCAGGTCAAGCTCGACACGTTTGAACAGCGCGGCGGGCAGTTCTCCGCCGCTAACGCCGCTGTCATCGCCGCCGTGGGACAGCCCACGCAGGCACAGTATCAGGCGACCTCCGCCTATGCCGAGCAGGGACAGATTCAGCTCAGCGCCCGTATCGGCAAGAGCATTCCCCAAACGCAAGCGCCCGCCGTCCCACAGCAGAGCGGAGGGAGCGGCTACACCGCCCCCCAGATAGAGACCGGCGTCGATGTCAACTGGGAGGACGGCGCGATGCAGATTCGCTACGCCATGGATAAGCTCAACTTCGATTGGAAGATTGACAAAGGCGAGTTCAAGTTCACGCCCGGAGATATCGAAATTTCCATTGCCCAGAAACCCAGCCTGACGATTAAGTACACCGGCGGCCCCATTTACGTCCCGCGCTCCGCAGACCCGAATTATCAGCCCGTGGACGTGAACGCGTAAGCCGCCCCAACGGCCCGGAGGTGCCAGCGAATGAAGACAGATACCAAGTATTTCGGAGAAATTACGTACGAACCGGACGAACTTTTGACTTTCCCCAAGGGGCTTTACGGCTTTGAGGAGGAACACTCGTTCCTTCTGCTTCCCTTCGCGGAAAACGGCACCCTCTTCAGCCTTCAAAGCGTCCAGACGCCGCAACTGGCGTTTATCCTGATGGACCCCTTTTCCCTTGACGGCAGTTACGCGCCGGTGTTGCAGTCGGAAGAGTTACAGTTCCTGAACGTAGAGAGAAGCGAGGACCTCTTTTATTACGTGATGTGCGTCGTCAAGGAACCCGTGCCGGAAAGCACGGTCAACATGCGTTGTCCGGTGGCTATCAACGATAGCGGAACCGCGTTGCAAGTGATTCTGGAAAACACGTCGTGGCACATGCGCCACCAGCTCGGCGAGTTCCGCCGCGAGGACAACGACGCGCAACAGAAGGAGGCACCGTCATGCTGATACTGCGGCGCAAGTCGGGGGAATCTATTGTCATCGGCGACAACATCCATGTGACCGTGCTGGATATCAACGAGGGCAGTGTGCGGCTTGCCATCGACGCGCCGAAAAGCATTCCGATTTTGCGCAGTGAACTGTTACAGGCGGCTGACGCGAACCGGGACGCCGCCGCAAGCCGTGCCACGCTTCAACTTCTGTCCGGGAAATCATCCGCGCACGCGGCGGGGAAAACGCCCCCGTGGGCAGTCAGAGCGGGCGTACCGGCTCCAACGGCGGACACACCGGTTTCAACGGAAACGCCTCCGGCGGAACCGGAATAATATACTTAACGACGGTAAACTTTGCCGCCTGTTTGCCACACAGTCAAGGAAACGCGGCTACGGAGGGGAAAACTTTACCGCTTTCGAGTATAACAGCAACGCCTCCGGCGGAACCGGAATAACACAGGACACAACGAACCACATACCGGCTACAGAACGCGACGAACCACATACCGGTGTCAGGCCGGTATGTGGTTTTCAGAGACATTATCGGCCGTGGTGTGGGCGCTTCATGACCATGCGGCAGGCGTTCATGACCTGAACCGTGACCGCCGCGCTGTACTTCTCCTCGTACATGGACAGCAGGGGCAGAACATCCCGGTTCTGCGTGGCGACGTACTTCGCGGGCAGATTTGACAGCGCAATGGCGGTTACGTCCACCTTGCAACGGTTACAGGTACACATGCCAAACTGTTTCATCAGTTTGTCGGCCTTATTCTCCACCATGGCCTGCGTGAGATTGAAGCACACAAACTCGTCGTGATGTTCAGCCGGTTTCGGTTTTTTTGGCGGCGCGGCCTGTTGCGGTTGCGGCGCGTACTGTGGTTGCTGTGGCGCGGCCTGTTGCGGTTGCGGCGCGTACTGTGGTTGCTGCGGCGCGGCCTGTTGCGGTTGCGGGGCGTACTGCGGTTGCTGTGGCGCGGCCTGTTGCGGTTGCGGGGCGTACTGCGGTTGTTGCGGCGCGGGTTGCGCGTACTGCGGTTGCTGTGGCGCGGCCTGTGGCGTGTACCGTGTTTGCTGTGGCGCGGGTTGCGCTTGTTGCCGTTGTGGCGGCTGCGGCGTGAACTGTTGCGGTACGTACGGCTTCACGGTGGGCGGTTCCGGTTCGGGTTCCGGCTCCGGTTGAAATTTTGGCTGTTCCGCCATGCCCGCCGTCAGTTCGTCCGCGAAGTCCATGGTTGTCACCGGACGCCGTTCCTCCACCGGCGGCATGGCGCTGTTGCCCAGCGTGGACGGATTGCTCAGCATGGACAGCAATTCCAGCGTCCTTGGGTCCGGTTCCGGCGCGGCGGGTTCACTCGGCGGCGGAGGCGGGGCGGGCGTCGCCGCTTCCGCGGACTGCGCCGGACGAGACCGCGGCGGTTCCTTCTTCCCGAACAGTTCCGACACAAGCGAATCTTCCTCCGCCGCTAAAGACGCCTGAATCCGGCTTTCCGTCGCGGCGTCGTCCAGACCGCGTGTCTGTCTGACGGCCTCGTTTCTGTCGTCGTCTTTATTGTTACGGGAACCGCCCAGCAGAGACGCCGCCGGGTCGGTCAGGAGACTCAATACCCGCGCCGTTTTACTGCTCTTGCCCGTGTTTGCTCCATTTTTCGGCATGCTGTTTCCCCCTTTTCTATTCCGGATTTCCGTGTGGATTTCCTTCCGCCTCCATTATAGCAGAGATTCCGCCGTTTGAAAAGCCCGTCCACAAATTTCATCCGTTCATCAGTTCTTTGACCAGCGCCTTGAAGTCCTTGGCGGGTTTCGAGCCGGGGTCATAGGTGATAATGCTCTCGGCGTAAGCCGGAGCCGCCGCCACTGACACACTGCTGTGAATCTTCGTGCGGAATACCTTGGTTCCCAGATTTTTCGCCAGTTTCTGCGCCATGTCGTCCACTTCCCGGTTGAGCCGTAACCGCAGACTGAACCGGTTGAGCAGAATCCCCAGCACTTCCAGACCGGGATTGAAATTCTCCTTGATGTTGACAATTGTGTCCCGAATCTGCGAGACCGCCAGCACGCTGAGAATTTCGGGGGCCATGGGGATTATCAGCCCGCCGGAGGCGGCGTAGGCGTTCATAGTCAGCACGTTCAAGGCCGGGGGCGTGTCGATGATGATGTAGTCATAGTTCCCGGCGATTTTTCTCAGCTCGTTGCGGAGGAGACATTCCCGCCCTTCGGAACGAAATTCGAGTTCCACCGTGGACAGGTCAATGTTCGACGGGAGAATGTCCCCCAAGTCCTCCGTCGACACAATCACGTCGTCAATGGACTTTTCCCCCGTGAACACGTCATAGATGGTATCGCAATGTTCGATATCCACCCCGGCGCTGAATCCCAAACTGCCCTGCGGGTCCAAGTCCACGCCCAGCGTACGGTACTTCATCTTATGCAGTACGCCCAGAATCGACATGGCGGTGGTCGTCTTGCCGACGCCGCCCTTCTGGTTCGTGATGGTGATGATTTTTTTCAAGGCAAGTCCTCCTGTCTGATAAAAATTTGTCGGGACCTATTAATCTTTCTATCTATTATGTCGATATAAAAGATGAGAAAATTAATAGGGGAACACAAATTTTTTCGTAACCCTATTGCAAGGGAGTTGAGTAACATGGCAAACATTAACAGTCTGATGAGCTCTACCAGCAGTACGACCAGTCTGTACGGCACCCGGAACGTCCTCAGCGGTCTGGCCAGCGGCATGGACACCGAAGCCATGATTGAAAACAGCGTCTCCGGCTACAAGACCAAAATCACGCAGTTGGAGAAAGAGCAGACCAAGTACCAGTGGAAACAAGACGCGTACCGTAGCATTACGGACAAAATGTACGACCTGACCCAGAAATACACCTCCTACACCTCGAAAACGAACCTCTACAGCAACGCTTTCTTTAACAATTCCATTTCCACGGAAACCGTTGGAAACACGGACGCGGTCTCCAAGATTTCCGCCACCGGGCGCTCGTCCAGCGACATCCAGATTTTAGCCGCGCAGGCCGCCACAGCCGCCACGTACAGCGTATCGGCGAACAATCTGAACCTGAACGGCTCCAACACCACCACCAGCGACATGAACCTTGATGATAATATCACAGTCGGCACGCTCAAAGGCACCATGACCCTGAACTATGACGGGCAGAAAATCGACCTCGACTTTGACGAAACAGACCTTATCGGCAACGGGACAGGCGATACAAAAACACTCGCCGCGGCCATTCAGGAAAAACTCGAAAAGGCCACTATCAACACTTCCTACGGCACCAAAAAGGCCAGTGAAGTCATCGGCGTTGACGCGTCCAGCGGCAGCATTAACTTTACCGACCTCGGCAACCGGGGCGCAAGTCCCTATATCAGTTCCATTGGCAGTGACTTGGCCTCCAAACTGGGTGCCACTTCCAGCGAACTCTACACAAACTCCGGCACAAAGAAGTACACAATTCCGAACAACAGCACCGCCAATTTCACGGAAGACAAGACCATCGCGCAGTATCTTTCCGGCAAGGACATCAATGTGACCGTGGACGGCGTGACCAAGAGTTTCCGCCTGAAAGAAAGCGACCTCAACACCAACAACATTAACGACGTTGTGAACGCTTTTCAACGGGAACTCAATAACGTCGGCGCGAATATCACGGTGCAGGAAGATTCCAACACCCCCGGACAATTGACCTTTACCACCAACAACGCGTCCTCTAACTTCTCCATCAGCACGAAAGATTCCAAGGCCAATGAACTGTTCGGTTTCGGCGACGGAATCAGCAACTATCTCAGCGACAAGTCCTCTATCGAAACTTTGCTCGGCAATAGTTTCACATTTACGCAGACAGCGGAAACGGATACCACCATCACCGGGCGCTTGGAAGCGGAAGGCGGCTATTTCCGGGATAAGACCACCGGGAATCTTTATGAGAAAGACAACACCAGCGGCAATTATTACCGCGTCAGTGATGACAATAATCATAAACCGCTCTACGAACTGAAAATCAACAACAAGAGCATTTATGTGGCGAAAGACGCCTCTTTGGAATCCGTGCTGGAAGGTATCAACAACAGCGACATGGGCGTGAAGGCGTCGTATTCCAAGCTGAGCGGCAAGTTCGTTTTCACCGCCAAGGAGACGGGCGCAAGCGGGAATATCAGATTCGACAACGCCCTTGCGCAAAGGCTCTTTACACAGAATGCAGAGGGAACCGCGACTTCGGGCAAAGACGCCGCTGTCCGCGCTTTGGTCAATGGCGAGCTTGTGACGCTCCAGCGTTCCTCCAATACCATTGACATGGACGGCATGTCTGTCACCCTCAAAGGCAGTTTCAATGAAGATAAAATCACATGGGACGCCAACAACAACGTTGACAGCACCCAGCCCAACTATGACTCCGCCACTGAGAAGGCCAACGCGGTTTCCTTCAAGACTTCCGGCGGCTCCGACGACCTTGTCAAAACGATTACCGGCTTTGTGGACGAGTACAACGCGCTCCTGAAAGAACTCCACGACGCCTACGCCACACAACCCGCCGAAAAGAGTGCCAAGAACCATACCCGTTACGAGCCTCTGACCGATGACGACAAAAAGGACATGAGCGACAAGGCCATTGAAAGCTATGAAGCCAAGGCCAAACAAGGTCTGCTTTTCGGTGACAGTGACCTCCGCGCCGCGTATGAAAGTCTGGTTCAGGCCATCAGCCCCGGCGGAAACGACGGTGCCGCGTTGCGGAATATGGGCATTGAGACCACGTACTCCGGCGGCCTGACACAAATCAAGCTCGACGAAAGCAAGCTCCGCGAGACGCTGGAAAAAGACCCCGACAGCGTCCGTAACGCCTTCACCAAGTCCAAAGAGAGCGGCGCGTCGACAGACGGCCTCATGACCAGTATCAAGAACACGCTGGAACGCTACGGCTCCACCTCCTATTCCAGCCCCGGAATCCTCGTGAAAAAGGCCGGGTCAACCTACAATTCCTCTTCCCTGCTCAACAACGACATGCAGAAACAGCTCGACACCGTGCAGAAGAAAATTGAGCAGTGGCAGACCAAGATGGGTACCAAAATCGACTACTACACACGCGCCAGTTTACCGCGCTGGAAAAGCTCATGAACACCATGAACAGTCAGAGTTCCGCGCTGGCCGGCCTCATGGGCGGTTGATAACAAATACGGACGGTTGAAATTATGAATACAAGAGGCTATCAGCAATACAAGCAACAATCCCTCAATACCATGACGCCGGGCGAGTTGTTGCTTCTGGTACTTGACGAACTGGTCAAGCGTCTGTTGCGGGGCGACTTAGCCCTGCAACAGCAGAACTATGAGTTGTTCGACGCTTCCATAGACCGCTGCATTGCCATTGTGCGCTATCTGGACGACACACTCGACCGCAAGTACGAAATCAGCCGGGAACTGCACAGGCTCTACGAGTTCTTCAGTTACGACCTGAACCGAATCAAAATCGGGCGGAATCAGGAGGAGTTAAACCGTCTGCGTCCCCTGATTATCGACTTGCGCGACACGTTCCGAATCGCCGAGCGCAACGTGGCGGAACAGAACGGCGCCAACGCCACAAGCAGTCTGTCGGGGCCGCGCCATCTCCCCGACTCCGATTCCGGTATCCCCGGACTGGACACGGGAGGGCGAAACCCTTATGGACATTCCTACTCTTGAAGACCTCTGGCGGCGGAAAAAAATGCAGACTATCCGGCTCATGGAAGTGGCAGACCTGACGCGGCAGATTTTAGTAGCCGCCGAACACCGCGACCAAGTTTCGGTGGATATGCTTCTGTCCATGCGGACAGACCCCGTACAGCGTCTGACGGAAATCGAGACCGCGCTACAGAAATTTTTGGAAAGTCTGCCGCAGTCCGACGCCATCCGTGCGGCGGAACTGCTCAAAGGCGCGTCACCCGCTACGCCCGACGAGGTACAGTTGTCCGAACAGGTGGGACAGTACCGCCGCCTGCTGGAATCCACCGTGGAAATGGACCGCCGCCTGAGTATCCGAATTGGCGGGGAACGTTCCTTTTACAAGAAGTTCCGCCCGCGTGTGTCCCGGTGAACTCCTTCACAGCCCGCTCCACCGCCCGAAGATGGAGCGGGTTTCCCCTGTACGGCTTGCCCTCCCCCGCACGGCGGGGGAGGTGTCGCGTAGCGACGGAGGGGGATTTCTGACATAGCGTGGCGATTACAGGTCACGGGGCGCGGTAATCAGCCACAGCGGCGCGCCGTCCCAGCGGCTTTTGGAGAACTCCGAAAGAATAATGTCCGGTTCCCATACGGCAAGACTGTTATCCCGGCTGTTGGGGTCTGCTACCAGAATCTGTCCGGAGAGCGTCACGCCGTGCAACAGGATAAAGTGACCGCCCGACGTGAAATGCCCCGGCCCCATGAGCGCGACTAAAACGCCGCCCGTTGAGAGTGCGTTGTAGAGTGTGTCGGCGCTGGCCTCCTCCACCGGAATCGACACGCACTCCAAGCCGTAGCGTTTGGCGGTTCCCTCCACAATCGACAGATACGAACCGCTGTGCAAAGCCGCGTACCCCGCCGACGCCGTCCACGCCGCCATTGTTTCCGGCGTGATGAGGTTGCCTGTCATACTCGAAACGACCATGGCAAGCGCCGTCGGGCCACACCCGTACTTTCCGATTGGGTCACGCCCGAAGGGCTTTTCCGCCCACTGCGCGTCGCCCTGATTGAAGTAGCACAGGGTCACATTCCCGCCCGTGAGCAGTTCCTGTCCGTTTTGGGTGATGAGTTCCGTAATGGCGGGGTCGGCCTTTTCCAACTCCTCTTGAATGCTGGGCAGTCCGGCGAGTTGCGCGAACTCCTGCGCGTTGCGGAGCATTTCGGCGGCGTAGGCCTCTTCCTCTTTTTGACGGCGTTCGGCCTCCCGTTGCAGGGCGGCGTTCTGCCGCGACTGACGCCGCGCCGTGGCGCGTAAGCGCCGCGCCTCCGCCTCGACACGCTGTGTCTCCGCCATGACGGCGCGTGTTTTGACCTGTTCGGCCTCCCAGCGGTCAAATGATTCCGCGTACCCCTTGACTTGTGACCGTGTGTCATGGTATAAGATACGTACAGGGGTTACAATGGTCTCGTAGAGTTCCGGGTCGTTCAGGCGGCACAGGAACAACTCCAAGCCGAGTACGCACGACACCGCCAGCAGTACCAGTGCCAGTACCATTTTGACCGGGCTGTTATACATGGTTCCTACCCCCATCATGACCGGGAATTTTCATCGCACGGCGGAAAACAATCATGATGTCACACATCACGGGCTCACTTCCTTTCACCGGAAGTCATGATATCGAATTTTGGCGGAAATGTCAATACATTTCGCAGACGGGAGGCGGTATGAATGCCCACAATAAAACTGGATAACATATCCAAGCTCTACCACTTGGGGGAGTTTGAACACTGGGCGGTGCAGGCAATCGACCTGACCATAGAACAGGGGGATTTTGTCTTTCTGGTAGGGAGCCGCGGCGCGGGGAAAAGTACCCTCCTGAACATCATGTCCGGCCTGATGAAGCCAAGCCTCGGCAGGGTCTTTCTGGACGACGTGGACGTGAACGCGCTCAACCCCAAGGAACGCGAACGGGCATTCTCCGTCGTTCGCTGTATCGAACAGGGCGCGGAACTCGACCGCGCCGACACGATTTACGGCAATCTCTCCGAGGAAGTGCGGCGGTTCTTCTTTTTCCGGCGTCGTGTCGTCGACAAGACCCTTGCCGACAAGGCGTTAGCTGTGGTGGGCGTCCCCGAATCCGGCGACACGTTCCCGCGTGACCTGTCCACGTCGGAATGTCGCCGCGTGCTGATTGCCAAGGCGGTACTCCATTCCCCGGCGGTGCTTCTGCTCGACGACTTCACCGACCGCATGGACGAGGATACCATCTGGGACATGTTGCACCTGCTCAACGAACTGAACCGTAAAGGCACTACTATTATCATGTCCACCAATTCCAGTTATGTCGTGAACATCATGCGCCGCCGCGTGGTGACACTCGCCGACGGGAAATTAGTGGGCGACGTGAAGAAGGGACGTTATGGCTATATCTGAATCCCGCAAGGCCGGCAAACCGGCACAGCCTGAAAAGGTCGAACCACGCGTCTTGCCGCGTGGCAGAACAGTCAAACCGCGTACAAAAACCGAGGGGCGGCGCGGCCCGGTTGGAGGAGTTTCTATGGGCGAGGCAATGAGAGAGCAGGACGCCAGCATCGTATTTTCACTGGATATCGGCACGCGAAGCATTATCGGCGTAGTGGGCGAAGTCGTCGACGGGAAGTTGCACGTACTCGCAATTGAGAAGGAAAACCACGGTCAGCGCTCCATGCTGGACGGACAAATCGAGAATATCGGACAGGTCGCGCAAGTGGCGAAGCACGTCATAGAGCGCTTGCAGAAGCGGACAAAAATCCGTCTCGCCCGTGTATGTGTCGCGGCCGCCGGACGCGCTTTGAAGTCCGAGGCCGCCGCGTTCACGCTCGAACTGCCCACCGTACAGCCCATCACGGACGACGATATCAGCCATTTGGAGGCCGGAGCCGTGTCCGAGTCGGAACAGGTCATCATTGAGCAGTCCGACGACCAGAATGACCAGTATTACATGGTCGGATACACCGTCACGGGGTATCGAATCGACGGCTACCCCATGTCGAGTATCAAAGACCACAGCGGCAAAGTGCTGGAAGCGGAAGTCGTGGCGACATTCCTGCCTCGCGGCGTTGTCGACAGCCTGTACGCCGTGGTGTCGAAAGTGGGGCTTGAAGTCGCCAGCCTGACACTCGAACCCATTGCCGCGCTCAACGCCGCCATTCCCGCCGATATCCGCCTGCTGAATCTGGTACTTGTCGACATCGGCGCGGGTACGTCGGATATCGCCATCTGCCGTGACGGAAGCGTCGTCGGCTACACTATGGCGACTATCGCCGGGGACGAAATCACAGAATTGCTCATGCGTACGCTGTTAGTCGACTTTGAGACCGGCGAACACTTGAAAATGTCGCTCAATCAGGATAAACCCGTCACTTACACGGACATTCTCGGCCTCTCGCACGACGTGGACGCGAAGCAGTTACAGGAACTTGTGTCGCCGTCGGTCTCGACGCTCGCGGAGGAAATCGCGCAACGTGTCCTTGACTTGAACGGGCGTCTGCCGTCGGCGGTGTTCCTTGCGGGCGGCGGGTGCAAATTAACCGGACTGCGGGAAAAAGTCGCCGAGGCGCTCAAAATGGACCCGAACCGCGTCACGGTAGCCGGGAATCATTTTCAGCGCAATTCGTACGCCGAGGAATACAACCTCAACGACCCCGAATACGCCACCCCGCTGGGAATCGCCATTTCCGCCGGACTGGGCCTCATCAATGACAGTTACGTTATCCTGCTCAACGGCGAACCCGCAAAGTTATTCCGCAGCGGCTCCCTGATTATCCGCGACCTGCTCATGATGAACGGTCACAACTACAACGACATGATGGGGCGTACCGGGGAAAATCTCACGTTCACGCTCAACGGCGAACGGAAATTTTTCCGGGGCGGACTGCCCGTGCCGCCCGTGCTTCTGCTCAACGGCGAACTCGCCACGCTGACCGACACCGTACACGCCGGAGACCATTTGCAGTTTGTCCCCGCCAAGCCCGGCGAGGACGCGTCAAAGCGTATTTCCGACGTGTTAGGGAGTGACTTCAAGGGAAGCGTGACTGTCAACGGCGCGAAAGCCCGTCTTGACGCCGTCATCCACACCGGGGACGATATCTGGGCGGACAGGAAAGAACCCGTCGAGGAACTCGAACCGGAACCCGTGCCGACGCCGACGCCGGTTGTCAAGCCCGCGAAAGCGTCCCCCGCCCCCGCCGACACTCCCTCCGGCGACGCCGGTCAAATCCGTATCACCCTCAACGGGGAAAAACTCATGCTTTTCGGCAAGCCCGGCGGCGACCCCTACTATCTGATGGACTTGCTGAAATTCTCCGACCTCGATTTCCAGAACCTCGACAAGCCCGTAGAACTGCGCGTCAACGGCGAACCCGGACAATTTCAGGAAATCATCAAGGACGGCGACAGCGTGGAAATTGTCTGACAGAAGGAGGCGTTATGTCTCTTGAATGCCTATATCGCACGTCAGCCGATTTTCAACGGGCGTCGGGAGACGGTGGGCTATGAACTGCTCTTCCGCGACGGCTCCGGGAGTAACAAAGCGCGTGTCAAAGACAACGACGCCGCTTCAAGAAAAGTCCTGACGGACGCCGTGAACCTGTTCGGCCTCGACAATCTCACGGGCGGGCGCTTCGCGTACATTAATTTCACGTCCCGCCTCATTTTAGACGACTTTGTACGCCGCGCCGACCCCGCCAAAGTTGTCATACAGGTCATGGGCAACGCCGTCATGAATGACGAAATGGAAGATAAACTCCGCGCTCTGCGTCAGGACGACTATCTTTTAGTGCTGAAAAACTATCTCGGACAGGAACATTACCGCCCTTATTTGTCCCTGTTCGACGTGATACGCGTCAATTTCCGAAAGACCAATTCCGTGTTCCAGCGCGCCGCCGTCCGGAAGTACGGCACCCCCGAAACCGTGTTCATGGCTGACCGTATCGAGACCGAAAAGGAATTTCAAGCCGCCTTGAACATGGGCTACCAGCTCTTTCAGGGCTACTACTTTGGCACCCCGGACATGTTGTCTATCCCGATTCTGCCCCTTGCGGAAACCGCCTACGGAAAAATTCTCTCGGCGCTTCTGGTTATCACGCCGGATGTCCGCTGGGAGGTACAGTGCGCCGAAATCATCCAGAAGGATTTGCTTTTGTCGTACCTGTTCCCGCGTGAAATGGCGGCGCTCCCGCCGCCGTCCGGGAGACTCCGCGACAAGTCCCGGCGCTCGCACTCCAACGACATGCACGCGGTCATATACCGCATGGGGCCGCACTGGATACGGCGTTGGGTCTGTCTGGCGTTCCTGCGGCACAACAACGCCTCCGGGGACGACGACCTTCCCCTGTACGCCTACCGCCGCGGCCTGTTCATGGACGCCCTCGCGGCGAAGTCGCAACTCGATGTGAACGTACAGAGCGGGAATGTGTTCCTGCTGGGCGTGCTGAGCATGATGGAACAGATTGTGGGAGAGGGGCCGCTGTACCTGTTGCACGGGTTCGCGTTGCCGTCCGAACTCCGCGACGCCCTGACGGGAAACGCCGATAACGATTACGCCGCGCTCCTGCGCTATGTCGAACTCTACGAGAAGCACGACCCCGACGTGACTTTGCCCGATATTCCGACTTCTCTGGACAAGTACAAGATTCAGGACGCCTACAAGGCCTGTATGGAGGAGACGGAAGAGGCCGTAACACGAATGGACACGCCCATACAGTCATGACAAGCAATACAGCGTCACGAAAGGGGCTGATTTTCTGTACGCCTACATTGCCCGACAGCCGATACTCAACCCGTCGCGGGAGACGGTGGGCTATGAGTTGCTCTACCGTGACGGTTCCGGCAACGCCGCCCGTATCACAGACGGCGACACCGCGACACAAGGTGTCCTGACTGACGCCGTGACGCTCTTCGGCCTCCGAAAACTCACGGACAGTCTCCCCGCCTATGTCAACTTCACCCGGAATCTGCTCTTGAACGACTTCGCGTATCAATTCAACCCCAAGGACATTGTTGTACAGGTCATGGAAGATGTCCGCATGGACGCCGAATTAGAAACCAAGTTGCGCCGTCTGCGGCAGTCCGAATATACCCTTGCCCTGAAAAATTATATCGGTCAAGAGCAGTTACGCCCCTGTTTGCCCCTGTTCCATATTATCCGCGTGGATTTCCTCCGCACAAATTTTATTTTCCAGCGCGACGCCGTGCGGAATCACGGCGCACCCGGTATTCTCTTTCTCGCTGACAAACTCGAAACCGAGGAGAATTTCTACGCCGCCCGGAAATGGGGCTACGCACTGTTTCAGGGCTACTTTTTCGAGAAACCCCTTTGCCTCTTTAAGCAACTCCCGCCGCTTTCCCAGACCGCTTACGGGAAAGTTCTGTCCGTGCTTTTGAACGTCCGCCCCGGTCAGTCGTGGGAAAGCGCCTGCGCCCGGATTATCCGGGACGATTTAATGTTGTCGTACCTGTTCCGCCGGGAGGAGAAAGCGTGGAACTTCACCCCCGGCGGCCTGCTGACCAATACCCGCGCTTCCATCTACCGCATGGGGCCGCACGCGCTCCGCCACTGGACTTGTCTTGCCCTCATGAAACAGCACAACACCGGCGGCAATCTTGACCTTGTCCGGCGCGCCTACCAGCGCGGTTTGTTCATGGAAGCGCTCGCCGTCAGTATTCCGCCCGACCCTGATACCCAGTCCGGGAACTGCTTCCTGATTGGCGTGTTAAGTCTGCTCGACAAGATTACCGGGAACAGTCTGGAATACCTGTTACGCGGAATGGAACTGCCCCAGCCCATGCGGAACGCCTTACTCGGACGCGGGGAGAACAATTACACGCGTCTGTTGCAGTACGTGGTCATCTACGAAATGGGCAACGAACGCCTGATTCCGCCCAATATCCACAGCCGCCTGAGCCGGGATGAAATCGTCGGACTGTACTTGAAATGTATGTCCGACACCGACGCGGCGCTTGCCAGAATGGAGGATAGCAACAAATGAGTGACGAAGCTACTAAGGAAAAGAAGGGCAAGAAAAAGAAAGAGAAAAAGCCCAAGAAGGAGAAACCTCCGAAGCCCAAAAAAGAAAAGAAGCCGAAAAAGGAAAAAACGCCCAAGCCTAAAAAGGAGAAGAAACCCAAAAAGGGTAAGGAAACTCCCGAAGGCGAGGAGGGCGGCAAGAAGAAAAAGGGTCCGCCGTTGCTTCTGATTCTGATTCCGGTGTTTGTACTGTTGATTGGCGGGGCGGTATTCTTCTTTGTACTCCGCCCGAAGCTGTTCGGGAAGCCCCCGGCGGAGGAAATCAACCCCGACGACCCCGACGCGGCGTTGTCGGCGCAGGTCGAGAACACCGAACGCGCTAAAAAAGGCGACGGCGACACAGAATCCGAACCCGCCGAACAAGGCGATAAGAAGAAGTCCAAAAAGGACAAAGACGCCGAAACCGACACAGAATCCGTTGACGCCGACGCCGAACCCAATCCCGATGACCCCGACGCCCCGCCCCCCGAAGAGGAAAGCAAGCCCGTGGACATTGTGGTTGCTATGACGACCTCCGAATCCATTGAATATTTCCGTTCCCTGCCCCCCGCCGCGCTCGGACTGCCCGGTGAGAGTATGGCCGACTATGACATTTTCGCGTCCGAACACCTGATTCTTGTGGACGATGTGCCGTGCAAAGAGTTCCACGTCTACAGCGTCGCCGGGAAGGCCGGTACCAATTCCGTGGAAGGCCTGTACCTGTTGACACAGCGCGGGGCGCGTAAAATCTACAAACTCGACGAGGCTAACAATACCGTTACCGAATTGAACTGGACACCGCCGCGTCCCGAACCCGAACCCGTCGACGGCGAGGAAGTCCCCGACGACGCCGAAACCGAACCCACGTAAGCGGAAACTACAAACCCACGTAACAGGAATCCGTATGTACTGCCTGTTTTTTCCGGTTTGCCCGTTTTTTGGGAATTGATTTTTTTCCTGTTTCGCACGGGAAAAGGTTGACGAAATGGGAAATTTGTAATAAAATAGGGAAAGACAGGCTTTGCAAATTTTTCATCTATTTCAGGGGGTGGCGCTTCTGATTGTTGTTTTCCCCGGCGACTGCTCCGGCCTTTGGGATGTTCCCCGGAAACCGTGACAATCCGCTTTCCGTGTCCGCGCCGGAACAGCGCGAAACCCTACGGACTTCTGCCGCACCACGGCGGAGGATTACATCAGGCCGCCCGGCTCCCCCGGACGCTTAGAGAAGGAGAAATGTAAAAATGCTTAAAAACATGCAAATCCGTACCAGACTGATTTCCGCGTTTTTAGTCCTCATCATTATGATGGCGATTACCGGCGTGGTCTCTATCGTCATGCTCTCCAAAGTGGGCGCCAGCTTGCAGGGCTTCTATGACACGTCCTTGCAGACCATTGAACAGTCGTGGAAGGGAAAACGCGCCGCCGCCCTCATCCGCGCCAGCATCCTTCAGGCCACTATCGACACCGATAATGCCCGCAGTGACAGTTACATCCTCGAAGTCCGGCAGGAATACCAGACCCTTCAGGACGCCGCCCTCACCCTGAAAAATACCTACACTGGAGATAAAAGTATCCTCACCACGCTGGATACCTATGTTTCCAACATTAGCCCCATGCTCGAACGCCTCTATACCTACGCCAACAATAATGACGTGGATAACGGCTATGTCTATCTCCGCGAACAGTACGAGCCTGTGGCAAACCAAATCCGCGACCAGCTCGACCAAATCGGACGCGACGCCGACCAAGCCGCCCTTGACACCGTTGCCACGGGTAAGACCCTCTCCACGACTGCCAATGTCCTTGTTATCGTCCTTGTGGTTCTCAGTGCCGCCGTGGGCGTCGTACTGGCCATCACCATTGCCAACGGCATTGTGACCCCCGTCAACGAAATGCAGGAAGTCACGCTTGCCGTCTCCAAGGGCGATTTCGAGTCCGATATCAAGTACCACTCCAAGGACGCCCTCGGCGACCTCGCCAACAATATGCGTCACCTCACCGCCACTATCAAAGAAATTATCACCGACGTGGAAATGCAGCTTGCCGCTATGGGTGACGGTAACTTCAACGTCCGCAGCCGCAAAGAGGAAATGTATCTCGGCTCGTTCGCCCGTCTCCAGACCGCTATGACGAAACTGACAATGGCGGTCTCCGAAACTATGGCGCAGATTGACGTGTCTGCCGACCAAGTCAACAGCGGCGGCGAACAGATTTCCTCCTCCGCGCAGGCTATGGCGCAGGGTGCCACCGAACAGGCGTCGAGCGTGCAGGAACTCGCCGCCACTATCGGCGAAATCTCGCACGCCGTCGAGGAAACCGCCGAACACGCCCAGAGCGCCAAAGTCGACAATCAGGCCTCCCATGACCAGATTGCCGTATGCTCCGCGCATATGGCCGACCTCATG